>CAZLBS010000023.1:4045-15297 GCA_964557505.1 uncultured Nitrospiraceae bacterium
GGAAAGTACCGGCAATCCATCGAGGTGTGGGAGAAGCTCGCGTCGCTTCAGCAGGACCACCCCTTCGCGAAGAAGGCCGCCGGGCGGCTGCGCAAGAAAGTGGATGAAACGCCGCGCGAGGCCTACGAACGCCAGACGACCGACAGCGGCATCGACTTGCGCCCGGTCGTCATATGCGCCCAATGCGGCGCCCAAAACAGCACCGAATTCGAGCGGTGTTGGCAATGCGGCACCTACTTGATTCTCGACACCACTCCGCCGCCGATTCTGCGGGCACGGCACGACCTGCCGCCGATTCCCAAATGGCGCCAGGCGGCGGCCTTCACCGTTTTGGCGCCGATGGTCGTGGCCGGGCTCTATCTTGCGTACCGCTATTTGCCGGACAACTTGGCGCGCCCGGATGACAGTGCGGTGCCGATGACGGTGAGCGAGGCGCTGTTTTCCCGGCTTGCCTTAGCGCGGGTCATGCTATGGGCCAGCCTTGCGGTGGTGACGCCGATAATCTCGTGGCTCGTGCTGCGCGGCATGCGCTGGGCAGACCAGACCAATTGGTCCTATATGGTGACGGCGGCCGCCCTTGCGACCAGCGTCTATCTCGCGTCCTGGTCGCCGCCTCAATACATGTTTCTGCCGCTGCTCGGCGCAGCTGCCATGATGCTGCCCTGGTTTAAGTTGGCGTTTCGCTTGAATTGGCGGGGCGCTTTCTCCGTCTGGGGCGCTTCCATGGCCGGCGCGATTGCGGTGGCGGCAGGGTTGACGCTGTTTTTGATAGGCAAGGGCCCGATATTCGAAGCAAGCGTCATTGCGTCTTATGCAGCACAGCATGAATCCGAGGCGACACCGGGCATTCATGACGGCCACTCAGCAGCCGTACCCATCACCTGGGAGATTTCTTGGCAGTCCACCGGTTCTCCATGGCTGGACGAACTGGCGGGGTTGGCCGCGTTCGACGTTTCGACCGCCCCCGGCAGCGGCGAAGCCACCTTAATCCTCTATGACCCCGAGGAGGACCGCACGCTCAATGTTATGGATGCCAGCCCTCAGAAGAAGCGCATGAATTTTCGCGTTGAAGCGGGGCAGGTGTATCACCTTGAGGTATCCGGTGACGAAGGGGCCACGGTCACGGTGACGCCCATTGGCGTGCTTGAGCCGGCGTTTACGGCGCTCGAGTAGGCAGGACGTCCTCCTCCTCGAGCATGTTGAGTTCTTGCGGCGTGAGGAAGCGGCGTGCATCTTGAGCCGCGCGGCTGCGTTCGGCTGGCGGGAGAAGCGCCAGATACAGCCGCCATGCGTCAGCGTTCGACGGCAAGAGGTACACGGCCTCGCGCAGGGCGCGGCGCGCGTGGCCGTGGCCGCCATGGCGGAGCAGCAACGCGCCACGCTCGAGCTGGATGCCGCCCGTCTTGATGCCGCGTGACGCTTCTGTATAGGCCGCATATGCATCGAGTTCGTTGCCTTGGGCCGATGCGGCCCTAGCGCGGGTTAGGGCAGACCGGTAGCGCCAAGGCGTGTAGTCCAGCGCAAAATACAGACGGCTCGTATTGACGGCCCCAAACTCGCGCTCGGCCGCCTGACGCAGCATGATGCTCGGGATCGAGTGCACTGCCACGGTACCAGCTGCTATCGCCGTGAAAGTTGCAATGGCGAGTGCCCGGAACGCAGCAGGAAGAGGCGCTTTTCCTTGCTCGGATGACTGATGAACCATGGCATGTCCGCATGCGGCGAGCAGCAGCACCACATGAGGCGGGCTAATGCCAATAGGTTGCAGCAGGGCGAAGGTTCCCATTGCCGCGATAACCGGCAGATTGCTGGCACGCAGACCCCGGCTGATGCGGACGCCCAGCCAGAGGAGCAGCGCAGCCCCCACGAGGCCGCCCTCCGCGAGCATTTCCAGGAGCGCGTTGTGGGCATGGTGGGTGTGGACGTCGTTGGCATGGATCCATCGAAGCGGAGCATCCCAGAGGAGCGCGGCCTGATACGCGGGACTCATCACCGAGAACTGGCCTAGACCAATGCCCGCGATGGGATGGTCGAAAAACATCCGCAAGGCGGCCATCCAGAACCACAGCCGCAGACCGAGCGTTTGGCCGAATGTTTTTGCATCGCTCAGCCATATCTCCGGCGAAACGGCCATGGCAAGGATGGCAGCGGCAATGCCCGGGAGCACCAGCATGGCAACGGTGCGCAGCGCCGGGCAGCCCTGTCCGATGATGGAGACGCCAAGCCCGATGCCCGCGGCGAGCCACGCGGCGATGGAACCAGACAGCACCACCGTTGCCGCCAGAATGGCCGCGGCGCCGCCGGTAGCTGTGCGCCACTTCCAATGGCGCCTCATCTGCGCCAACCCAGGCGCCAGGGCCAGGCATGCCGCTGAAAATCCGCCGAGCATGGCTTGGTTGCCGAACACGGAATACATGGGTTGACCATACTCGGGGAACGGCGGGAAGAGGCCTTGCAACATGCCCGCGCCCTGAAGGAGGGCTAAGCACGCGGCCAGCGAGCCCGCGCCGTAAACCGCCGCTTGCAACCTGGGCCACAGAAACTCGTCCCGGGCGAGCAATGGTTGGAGGCAGGTGACGGCCGCAAGCGGTACGAGAATCGGAAAAAGACGCAGCCATGCAACGTGGGGAATGCTTTCGGTTCGGACGGCGGCGGCCGCGAATGCACATGCGAGCCAGGCATAGGCAGGGAGCCAGGCAAGCATCCTGCGCGCATCGAGCCGCCCCCGCACTGCCGGCGAAGCCACTACGGGAAGGCCCAATGCAAGCACGGCCAGCTTCAGGTCTGGGAAGGCATCGGTATTGAATGAATAGCTCAGCACCAGCGCCCCGAACCAGAGGACCAGAAAGCATTGCAGCACTAAAGGAGCAGCCGGTTTTGACACGAGCGATCCTGAATCCTACGCTGAAGATGCGGCACGCGCGGCAGTGCCGTGGACATTCGAGGAGCAGCCTAGCATGAGCACGCCATCTCTGGCCCGCACAGCGGCAGAAGGCCTGAAGCATATCAAGGCCTGGGTGCGGCAACATGATCCCGAGCCGGCGCATGTGTTGCACGTCGCGAAAGTCGCCGGTCAGCTTTTCGAAGCAAGCCGGTGTCTGCACGAACTCGGCGATAAAGAACGAATCCTGCTCGAGGCTGGCGCTTCGCTGCATGATATTGGCTGGACTATTGAAGGGCAGAGCCACCACAAACATTCGCGCGACATCATTCTCGAGGAGACGTGGCCCGGTTTCGACCTGAGCGAGGTGCACTTGATTGCCTGCATTGCCCGCTACCACCGCAAGGCCCATCCGAAAGAAACGCACAAAATCTATGGCGGCATGACGCCGGGCGATCAATTGCTCGTCCGGCAGCTCGCGGCGCTCATGCGCATCGCGGATGGGCTCGACCGTTCGCATGCCGCCTGCACGCAGGTAAAGGCCTTGCATTGCGGCAGCGGCAATCAGTGTGTCTTGCAGGTGCGGCAACGCTACGAAAACGAGATCGACGTATGGGGCGCCAACCGCAAGAAGGAACTCTTCGAAGAGGTGTATGGTCGCACGCTCATCATCGAGGCAACGTGATGGTGCATGCCGCGTGGCCGGCGTTGATGCCAGCACGGGCAAAGCCCTAGACTGTCGTTGTTAACCCGCCTCTAACGATGGTCTAACTAAAGGAGCATTTGCCCAGGTGTATCGCATTCATTGCCCGGCATCCAGCATTACCGCCCGAGGAGTGATTACCGCGCGTGCTGAGCGCATGCGGGCAGAAGGTCACCGTGTGCGGTCGGCCGAAGTTGAAGGCATCCACGACATGCGGGTGGCCTCGCGGCGGCTGCGCGCCGCATTGTCCGAGTACCGGCTGCTCATGCGCAGCGGCATTCGTAAGCCGCTTCAGGTGCGCGTGCGCGACATTACCCGCAATTTGGGCATTGCACGGGAATTGGACGTCACCCTCGGGTTGCTTGATACGGCGAACGGCGTGTTGCAGCCCTCGGCGCGCTATGCTGTGCAGCACCTGCGCCGCAAGCTCCGCGCGTTGCGTGACGAGCAAAGTCCGGCGACCATTCTTGCTGTCGAGTCAGCGGAGTCGCCCGAGTTCGAAGTGGAACTTGAAGCGTGCTACACCAGTCTGCTTGAGCTTCCGAACTGCTACATGGAGCATGCCTCCGCCAACATGGCCCGTGATTTCATGGCCTTGCACAAGGCGTACAAGCGCTGGCTCGACACCAGGGAGGAGGAAGACCTGCATGAAATCCGCAAGGACTTCAAGAAGCTCCGCTATGCCTGCGAAATCTATGCGCCGCTTTATGACAAGGGCCTAACAAAGTTTGTGAAAGAATTAAAGGGGGCTCAGGAGGCGCTCGGCGCGTGGAATGACTGGCGGGTGCTTCGCAACTATGCCCGGCAGTTCAGCGAGGATGCGCCGCCACGGGCATCGCAGGCCATGCCGCGGTTGCTGGCAGATGCGGAGAAGGAAGTCCTGCGGCTGCTCCATCAATTCGAGCAGGACGCCGTCTCGTACTTTACGGGCGAGCGGCTCGAGTGTACGTTGGCCCTGTTTCGGTGGCCGTCGGCCCGGTGCTGCCGATTGCTCGACAATCCAGCCGGCTTTGCAGCCGCCCAAGAGGAGAACATTCAGTGACGCACGTTTTCACGCGGCTCGCAGCAGCCGCCTCGCTGCTTGCCATGGCCGCGCCGTTGGCCTGCGCCGGACAGCCTGACGGGGAGAAACCTGTGCCGCTCAAGGTGATGTCGTTCAACATCCGGTATGGCTCCGCCGACGATGGCGGCAACTCCTGGCCGAACCGCCAGCATGTCGTGGTCAACACGGTGAAGGAGTATGAACCTGCGATTGTTGGGCTGCAGGAAGCCCTGCAATTCCAAGTCATGCACATGGCGAGTGAAATGCCAGAGTACAGCTGGTTCGGAATCGGACGCTCGCGCAACGGCGGCGGTGAGATGACGGCCGTGCTCTACCGCTGGCGGGAAGTTACGCCGTTGCACGTGGGTCATTTCTGGCTGTCGCCGGCACCAGATGAACCCGGCTCGCGCGGGTGGGATGCCGCCTTGGAGCGCATGGTTACCTGGGCGGAATTCTTCCACATCGATACCGGGCGCCGCTTCTATTGCTTCAATACCCACTTCGATCACCGGGGCGAGGTTGCCCGCAATGAATCGGCCGCCCTGCTGGCCCGCAAGGTAGAAGAAATCGCCGGGAGCATGCCCGCCGTGATTACGGGCGATTTCAATGCGGCGGGCGGCGCATCGGACCCGTGGAACACCGCGATCGAATCGGGGCTTCAGGATGCGTGGGTGGAAGCATCAGAGACCATAGGTCCCACGCAGACCTTCAGCGGCTTCAGAGCGCCGCGAGGCGAGGATGGGCGGCGCATCGACTGGATTCTCTTTCGAGGGCCCTTCTCGGTCGAGCGGTGCGAAACGGTGCTCTACAATGAAGATGGCCGGTACCCTTCGGATCACTATCCCATCTATGCGGAGATGACCATTCTGGCGCGGGAAGGCGAGGCGCCGTAGCGCGCGTGCCGAACGTACCTGACCAGTCTGCGGCGCATGCCAGCCTCGAGCGCCGCCGCCTTCGCTTCAGGCCTCTGCGCGAACGTACCGACCGTGTCTTCATTGAGCGCGATCATGTGCGGCCCGAGGCCGAGCCCAACACCTTAAGCGACAGCGCAGGGCGCATTGCCGGCGAAACGGCCGAAAGGTTGCGCGCCGCACGGGACCGCGGCGCTTCCCGCATGCTCGCCTTCGGTGCACACGCCATCAAAAATGGCCTGAGTCCGGTAATGATCCGGCTTATCGAAACCGGCTGGGTGACGCATCTCGCGACGAATGGCGCGGGCATCATTCACGATTGGGAATTCGCCTATCAGGGAACCAGCAGCGAGCACGTCGCGGAGAACGTTGCCCGGGGCGAATTCGGCGCGTGGGAAGAGACGGGATTCTTTTTGAACGCTGCCTTGCTGCTCGGGGCCTACCGTGGCCTCGGCTATGGTGCGTCGATTGGCAGCATGGTAGAAGAAGAGCGCCTCATATGGCCGGACCCGGATGCTTTGCTGGCGGATGCCCGCTCGCTTGGCACGTCGCAGGACAGGGAACGCGCGGCGGCAGCGGTTGACCTGCTGGACCGCATGGAACGTTTGGGCATCAACCCAGGCGAGCAGGCCATTCCGCATCCCTATAAGGCATTCGGTCTGCAAGCCGCGGCCTATCGCCTCGGCGTGCCCTTCACCGGACATCCCATGTTTGGGCATGACATCATCTATCTGCATCCAATGAATCATGGCGCTGCCATAGGCCGTACGGCGGAGCGGGACTTCTTGAGCTTTGCTCATGCCGTGACGCAACTGAGCGGCGGCGTATACATCAGCATTGGCAGCGCCGTCATGTCCCCGATGGTGTTCGAGAAGTCCATGTCGATGGCACAAAACCTGGCCCGCCAAGACGGACGCCGCATCGACGGGCACTTTTTGACGGTCGTCGATTTGCAGGCGTCGCATTGGGACTGGTCGAAAGGAGAGCCGCCGGAAGATAACCCGGACTACTATCTTCGGTACAACAAGAGCTTCAGCCGCATGGGCGGCACGCTGCGTTACGCCTGCGCGGATAACCGGGATTTTCTGCTCAGCCTCTGCCGTGCGCTGAATGCCGTCTAGGAAGGCCCTGTCATGATTACCGCCGCGATGGACGCGCTCAACGACGCCGAACAGCACATCATCCATGACTTGTTGAAGCGCCGGCCGGAACTCGCGGATTGCGTGCCGGCGCTGGTTGAACTGCACCACGCCTTGATTCGCTGCTATGAAAGCGGCGGCACGTTGTTTACCTGCGGCAATGGCGGCTCGAGTGCCGATGCCATGCATATCGTGGGCGAATTGGGGAAAAGCTTCGAGCGGAAGCGGCCCATTGATTCCTCGTTTGCCGCGCGCCTGAGAGGCCTGCCTCACGGCGAAGGCCTTGAAGCCCATCTCGAGGCAGGGCTGCGGGCGCACACGTTAGGCCTGAATCTTTCGCTGAAGACGGCCATCGAAAACGACTGCCCCCGGCGCGATATTGCCTTTGCGCAAGAGTTGCACGCCTTGATGCGCCCGGGCGACGTGCTGCTAGCCATATCGACCTCTGGCAACGCGGACAACTGCCTGATGGCGATGAGCGTTGCAAAGGCTAGCCGCGGAGCTGCCGCCGCGCTGACCGGGCCGGGCGGGGGAGAGATGGCCGCGTTCGCCGATATCGCGATTCGTGCCCCGGGGACCAGCACGAAGGTCATTCAAGAGGCGCACATCAGCCTATGGCACGCGATGTGTTGCCTGATCGAAGTGCATTATTTTCCCGAGCCCCGTTAAGTTGGAAAGAAGGTCTTCAGGACGAAGAGCACGAGCGACACGGTGAAGAAGCTGAAGACAAAAGACCAGGAAACGGCGCTCGCGACGAAGCCCGGGCGCACGCGAAACTGCACGGCGTAAACGGCCATTCCCAGGGCGATAGGCCCGCTCAGGTGGAGCACGAAGACCCGCGCGGGGAGGCCTTCCAGACCAGTGAGCCACACGGCTCCGGCGGCCATAAGCGGCCCCGCGGCCAAGCGGAGCCCTGCCGCCAACAAGACGTCCGGCGAACGGTCGAGCTTGGCGCCCGCCAGTTGCATTCCCAGGATGAGCAGCTGCATGCCTATGGCCGCGTCGGACAGCAGGCCAACCGCGCGCTCGGGAATCGGCGGCAGCGTCCAGCCCATGCGCTGCATCACAATCGCCAACGCGAAGGCATAAATGAAGGGATATTCGAAAATGCGCATTGCGGCGCGCAGGGCGTTGTCGCGCGCGGCATGTGCGAAGTAGATGCCCAGCCAATTCTGAAACACCATGGCGAGGGTCATGGTGACGACCGCAATGGCGAGCCCCTCTTCGCCATATGCGAACAGCGCCACGGGCAAGCCGAAATTCGCGAGGTTGGTGAAGGTCGTCATCATGAAGGCGCCTTGGGCATCGCCGCGCAAGCCGCGCAGCCGTGCGGCCGTATACATGACGCCGCACATGCCCGCGAGCGTCACGAGGTAGGCGCCCAGCATCTGGCCCATAACCGCCAAGGCGACCGGGCTGTCGACGAGCTTCTCGAACACAATCGCCGGCATCAACAGGTAGATGTTGAGGGTGCTTAATGTGCGGACGTCGATGGGCGAGCGGCGGGCTACGGCATAGCCCGCTCCGGCCACGAGAAAGACCGGCGCAATGGCAGCAAAGACGGCTTGCATCAGTTCGGGCGCCGCCGGGTTGCAGCGAGGCTGCCGCTCAGGGAAGCGGATCCGGAAGCCGCACGACGCCAATGGTGGGCAGGTTGGCGCCTTGCTTTACCCGCATGAGCAAATGCCCGCCAGGGGCCGCGTGCTCCTCGAGAAGAGCCTCCAGGGCCTCCGGCGAGTCCACCGGCTTCTTGGCCACGTCTAGGATGATCGACCCGGGTTGCAGGCCGATCTCCGCGCCCAGGCTATTCGGAGCGACCTGCGCCACCAGCACGCCCGGGGTTTCCGAGTCCATATCGGCGCGGCGGCGAATCTCGTCCGTGAGGGGCTGCACGTCAATGCCGAGCACGTTGGATTGCGTCTCGTTTTCACGGGCCTGCTGGAGGTCGCCGAGCGACACCGCCACCTGCAACGATGAGCCATCGCGGTAGACCTCCAAGATGACTTCACTGTCAGGCGGCAAGTCGGAGACGGTGTCGCGAAGATGCGTCGCGTCTTCAATGACCGTTTCGTTGAGCTTCGTAATGACGTCATACGGGCGAATGTCCGCGCGGCCCGCTGGCGTGTCTTCCTGCACAGCCTGCACATACGCGCCATTATCAAACGGCAAGTTGTCCGCCTCTCTGAACATCGACGCGTCGCGAATGGCCACGCCCAAATACCCGCGCGTCACGTACCCGCGTTCGATCAACTGCGGGGCCACTTTCTTTGCGGTGTTGATGGGAATGGCAAAGCCGAGCGCATCCGCCCCAAAGATGATGGCCGTGTTGATGCCGATGACTTCGCCGCTAAGCGAGCACAACGGTCCGCCGCTGTTGCCCAAATTGATCGGCGCATCCGTCTGGATGAAGCCCTGGTAATCCAACCCGGGAATGTTGAGATTCTCCCGGCCTAAGGCGCTGATGTGGCCAAAGGATACGCTGCTTTCCAAGCCGCGCGGCGAACCCACGGCAATGGCGAACTGCCCGACGCGCACGCCATCGGAATCGCCCAGGCGGGCCGTCTGCAATTCTTCCGGGGGATCAATCTTGATCACGGCCAGATCTGTCGGGCGATCAAGCCCGATGAGTTCGGCGGCGAATTCGCGGCCATCCGACAGGCGCACGGTGATATCGCTCGCAGCAAAGACGACATGGCTATTGGTCAGAATGTGTCCCGCCGCATCCCAGACAATCCCGCTTCCTTGCGACGGGATCTGGCGCACGGTATCGCTGTTGTCTTCGTCTGGGGTGATGCCGAACATGCGGAACAAGTCGCGGTACTTCTGCCACTCGGGCGAATTGGTGTCCTGCGGGGTCTCACGGTTGACGTTGATGTTGACGACGACCGGGCGCAGGTTCTCGCCTACGCTGATGTAGGCGTCTTCAAGCTCCCGGAGAATGGGGCTCAATGCAGAAGACGCGGCAGAACATCCCACTACAAGACCAAGACAAATGAGCATCCGGCAGGAAGACAACATGAACAGGACCTTATGGTTCCGCGAAGGCGCGGGGATGAATGGCAGCAGCAACGGCGCGGCGGATATGTTCTTGCTCCGCTGTATCCTCTATTTTAGCGCCGCCATGCGTTACATAAAAGGAGTCGCGCACGCGGCGCGCATCGGTGACAATGCGGGCGCTGTAAATATCGAGCCCGGCATCGCTTAAGGCCCGGGCCACGTCGTAGAGCAGCCCCGTGCGGTCCCCGGTTTCGATGTCGACGACGGTGTGCGTACTGCTCGATTCGTTGTCGAAATGGGTTTCGGTGCGCACGGGAATGGGCGGCTCCTGGAGCGCGAAGATGCGCCTGCGTGCCTGGTCGACGTAGGCGGTCACGTCCGCGCCGCCAAGGACTGCGTCGGCAAGCACCTCGGCCGCGGCATGCACTTGCCCTGTCGTCAGCGGTTTTCGGCTTCGGGCATCGACAACGGTAAAGCTATCGACGGCCATGCCGCTTGGGTGCGTGAAGAGCCGGGCGGCTTGAATATCGAGCAGCTGAGAAGCGAACGACCCCGCGATGCGCGCGAACAATCCAATGTGGTCCGGCGCTGCGACAATCAATTCCGTGGTTGTTTGCGTATCGCGCCGCAGCGGCTCCAGGGCGATGCCATCGGACACGGCACGCCGATAGGCCGCAAAATGCTGTGCCATTTCCGGCGCCGTAAATGCGTCGAAATAGCGCGTACCCATATCGCGGAGATATTGCTGGGCGGCCTCGCGCCCGTCGCCTTCAAAGGAGGCGAGCGTTTCGTGCGCCTTACTGCTTTCCCAATACGCGAGATCTTCGGCAGCCCCTCGGCCTTGGAGCACCCGCTCGGCCCGGTGGAACAATTGGAGCAACAGCGTCCCCTTCCAGTCAGTCCACACGCCGGGGCCGACGGCCGAGAGATCGCAATACGACAGCAAGTACAAGCAGCGCAGGCGTTCGCCCGTCTGCATGGCGTGCGCAAACGATTCCACAATTTCATCGTCATGAATGTCGCGGTGCTGGCTGATGTGCGTCATGTCGATGTGGTGTTCGACAAGAAACGCGACGGGTTCGATTTCATCTTCGCGGAGTCCCATGCGGCGGCCGGCTTCCCGAAAGATGCGCGTGCTCGCCGCCACATGGACCTCGCCCTCGGCCTTTCCCAGGTCGTGAAAGAGAATCGCCAGTACCAGCAAATAGGGATCGGCGGTCAGCTGTAGTTGCTGATGCAAAGCCCGGTAGACGGGGTCGTGCCGCTCGGGGATGGCGCCGAGCGCTTCAATGGCCCGCAAGGTGTGTTCGTCGACCGGGTAGTGATGAAAGTCCTTATAGCGAATGACGCCGCGAATGGCTTCGAACTCGGGAATGTAGCGCCCAAGCAATCCCGTCTCGGCCATGGCGCGCAAGGTGGCGCCGGCCTGTTTCGGGTAGCTGCATATGGCGCAAAACAGCTGCCGCACCGTGTCGTTGCGCTGGAATGCTTCCCCCGCCAGATGAAGATTTCGTGCAATGGCGCGTTCGGTCCGGTGGCTCAGGCGTGCCCCATGGCGGGCGCATTCCCAGAAGACTTC
>CAZLBS010000024.1:0-7306 GCA_964557505.1 uncultured Nitrospiraceae bacterium
CTTCGAAACGCGGTTGAGCCGCCGCCGGCGTCTCCTCTTCTTGAACCGTGGCCACCTCATTCAAGATTTGCTCGGCACGATTCAGCGGTTCGATGGGCCCCATCACCACCAGGCGGTCGCCAGGATAGAGGCGGAAATCCGCCGCGGGTTCATAGTGCACCCGGCCGGCGCGGCTGCAGGCCAACACATTGACGCCTTCCTCTGTCGGAATCGGCACCTCGCCCAGAGGCTTGCCCGCATACCCACTGCCTACACGCACGCGCACTTCGCGAAAACCAACCGGCCAATCCAACCCCACCGGGATCACGTCCATGGCTTCGGACAAGGCGTCCACCGCCTGCTCCGCGGCATCGTGCAAAGGCCGCAGTACCGTCGAGGCCCCCGCCGCCTTATACTCCGCCGCTTCCGTGTCCGACACCGCCGTCACCGCAATCTTGCCATCGTAGTGCCGCTGCCGCAGCAGTTTCAGCAAGGCCATGTTCAGGCCAGGCTCACGGATAGTGCTCACGACCCAGCGCGCCCGGCCCAGCGGCAGCTGTTCGTGAATCTCAGGATCGCCCATGTCTCCATAGACCACCGGCACCCCGTGCTCCCGGCAGCGCGCCAGTGCCGCTGGGTCGAAATCCACGACCATGAACCGCATGCCGCGCTCATGAAAATGATTGACCAGACTGCTCCCGTAGTTGCCCGCCCCCACTAGAATCGCGTCGAAAATCTCCTGATCCCCGACCGAGCAGTCAGCCGCCTCCCGAAATGGGTTCTGGCGCTCGAAGATGCGCAACGGCCCGGCAAGCGCCCGGTACAGCGCTTCCGAATACAGGATCATGTACGTCGAGGCGAAGATGGTGATCACGCCAACGAGCGTTATCAGGCCGAGGGTATCGGGCAAAATGTGTCCGAGGCTTTGGCCAAGCGCCGCGACAATCAAGCTGAATTCGCTGATCTGCGCCACCGTAAGTCCCGCGAACAGGCTCGTGCGCCGCCGGTAGCCCATGAACCCCATGATGATGAGCACGATGATGGGATTGCCGATGAGCACGAATAGCGAGAAGATCATCGCCGGGCCTATCTGCGCGCCCACCGTCTCCCATTCCAGCCGCGCCCCCAAGTCGATGAAGAAGAACAGCAGCAGAAAGTCCCGCAAGCTCGTCAGCCGCGCGCCAATCGCATCCCGGAATTCGGTAGACGCGAGCGCTATGCCAGCCAAGAAAGCGCCCACCTCTTTGCTGAAGCCCATGTAGTCGCTCACGGCGCCAAGGAAGATGGCCCAGGTGATCCCGAAAAGGACGAGCATTTCCTGCGAATAGGCCAAGCGTTGTATGACGGGGGGAATGATGTAGCGGGCGGCCAAGGCCACGCCCCCGAGCAGCAAGACCCCTTTCCCGAGCATGGCCCCAATGGTGGCCAGCGTCGAACTGTCTTCGGGAATCGCCCCGCCGAATGTGGTCAGGGCGACCAGCGATGCAATCGCGGCGATGTCCTGCACGATCAGAAAACCGACCGCAATGCGCCCGTGCAGCGAGTCGATCTCCTTCTTGTCGCTCAGCAGCTTGACGATGATGATCGTACTGGAGAAGGTCAACGCGACGGCGAGGTAGGCAGCGGAAAGCCAGTCCATGCCGAATAGGAGGGCAAGGGCGAACCCCGCCGCGGAAGTAAAGACAATCTGCCCGATGCCCGTGGCCAGCGCGACCGGCCCCGTCGTGCGGATGAGATTCAGATCGAGCCGCAAGCCCACAATGAAAAGCAAGAGCGCAATGCCGATGTGGGCGAGCAGTTCAATCTCGTCATGGCTCGAGATGATGCCGAAGACGGCCGGTCCCGCCAGAATTCCCGTGGCCAAAAACATGATGAGCAAGGGCTGCTTGAGCGCCTGGCCCGCGACGCCCAGAACGGCCGCCATCCCCAGAATGACCGCCATCTCCTGGAAGGTGTTCTCGATAGGCATGCGATGCGTCGTCCTGAATGGATGGTCCGGCGGGCCGGCGCCGTCGAATGCCGCGGGCCTAATCAGCCCCAGCCGTTAATAGATCAACTGAAACTCAGGACTCAAGGTCATGGCCCAGAGCAGGTCTGCAACCGATTCCTGGCCAGGCTCGCTGCCGAGAACGCGCTGGGCGGTCTCCAACTCGTCCGGCGCGGGCGCACGCAGATAGGCGCGGTGATACAGCGCCTCCACGAAGCCATCGTCCACAGCGCCGGATTCCGCCGCGAGCAGGGCGGCCCCTTCCATGAGGCGGTTGGTAAAGGAATCGCCATTGGTCAACTCGAGCGCCTGCAGCGTGGTCGCTGCTTCCTCGCGGCGCAAAACGATCTGCTCCCGATTGGGCCTTCCCAGGGCACGCATGAGATCATCCGCGGCAGCCCGCCACGCGCGCACCGGCCTGCGGCGCAATTCCGCCGACATGAATTTGGGCTCGCGGTGCCATACCCCCGTAATCGAGGCAAGCGCATCCAGGAATTGTTCGGCATGCATGCGCCTGACGTAAGGGCCCCGAAAGACATAAGTCTCGTCGTCGTCCGCGGCAGGCGCGGCAGCCCGGTATTGGTAGGCCTTCGACGTCATGATGCGGTGGAGCAAATGCTTCAGGTCATAGCCGTTTTCAATGAAATCCCGGGCAAGCCAATCGAGCAAAGCCGGATGCCACGCCTCCCCTTCGATGTTGGCCAAGGGCTCGATGAAGCCGCGCCCAAACAGTTCAGCCCAAACACGGTTCACGATCTGCCGGGCGAAGTAGCCGTTGCCCGGCGAAGTGACGAGGCTGGCCAGGCGGGCCTTGCGCTCGCCGAGCGGCGCGCTCCCGTCGATGCTGCCCACATCTGGCCAAAGAAACTTGGCTTCGGCGGTCTCTCCCGTGGGCACTTCGCAACGCACCAACTCCAGCGGTTCCGGGTGGTACACCGCCGCCATCCCATAGGCGTCCTTCAGCGTCCAGTGATCGACAAAGCTATCGTGGCAGGAAGCGCACTTGAGGTTTACGCCGAGGAAGACCTGCGCGATGCTCCGCGCCGCTTGCATGGGCGGCTGCTCGTTCGCGTTTGTAACCCCGCGCCACACGATGCCTTTGGTAAACCCACGCGGACCCTCTTCACCGGGATTGACCAACGCCTCGGCAAACTGGTCATACGGCATGTTGGTATAGAGCGCCTCGAACAGCCAGCCGGTAAACTGCTCGCGGCCGCCGTCGATGTATCCTGTGCCGACGAAATCATTGCGAAGGGCATCATTCCAAAACGTCATCCAGTGCTCGGCGTACCCGGCATCATCCTCAAGCAATTGCTCAATCAGGCGTTCGCGGGCGCCGGGGCGCTGATCCATGCGAAAAAGCGCCGCCTCTCCCGGCGTGGGCAAAAGCCCGATGATGTCCAAATAGGCCCGCCGAAGGAAGAACCGGCTTCCGGCGAGCGGCGGTTCCGCGATTTCATGCTCGTCGAAATAGGCCGTGATGAATGCGTCGATGGGATGTGGCGCATCGAGCGGCGGTTCCGTGTCGAGGAGTTCCAATGGCGTAGCGACGGCGCCGCCGCCCTCCGTAAAGGTCCAATCGAGGCCGTCGTCGATCCAGCGCCGCAGCTTTCCGATTTCCTCGCGCGTCAGCGGCTGCCCCTTCGGCGGCATGAGCAAGCCTTCGTGCAGCCCCGAGACCAATTCGATGAGGTAGCTCTTGCTCGAGCCGCCCACTACAACAGCTGGCCCAGAAAAGCCCCCTTCCAACAAGGCCTCCCGCGAGTCGAGCTGGAATTCTCCCTTGGCCTGATCCCCGGCATGACAGACGAAACACTTCGCCGCCAGCATCGGATGGATGTCGCGCTCAAATGAAACAGGGTCGAGCGACGGGGGAGGGATCTCTTCAGCGGCAGAAGCCGCAAGGCCGGGCCATGCCCCGATAAGCAATACATACAGGACGCGCATGAGCATGCGCCGAGTATAGCATGACCCGCGCCGCCGAGCATGCGTGCAGACGCACCTGTGGCATCACGCCCGTGAAGCCCCGTCGGGCGGCCCATCACTCGCGGCTCCTGCACCTCGTCAGGCGGTGCGCTGCCCGTTCCTAGCGCCCGGACGCCGCATGCGTCGAGTAGAACATTCCGATCACCCGGGTGCCCCCGCCGCGCACTTGCGGCATCGAGCCGCCGGGGTTGCCGTCGCGGTCCAGCATGTTGCAGGTCATCACGTAGCGGTGCAGTGCGGGAATGTAGGCGATGTCGGCATCCTGGATGCGGTAGTTGTCCCAATCATCGACTTCGTCCCGCCGGGGCACGAGCGCCTGGCCCACATACTCGAAGGGTTTGTACAGGCTAGGCGAACGCCAAGAGACCACTTCGTAAGGCAGGTCCTTGGTTTCGCGGTCGCAGAAGAGGTAATACCAGCCGCCTATTTTCGCGATGGCCGGGTCGCCGACGCCGTAAGTATCGCCGCCGTCTGGATTGGGGTCGACCGCCTTGTCATTGATCAGCCGCCAAGCGCCCAGGCCTGTCTCGGACACGAAGTGGGAGAGACTCACGCCGTCGGGGCCGTGCGGAAAATTGCCGTACTCGCCGAAAAGATGAAAAACGCCATCCTCGTAGTAGACCCCCACGTCGTCGCACTGGGCGCTCGGGAAGGCCCCCGCCTGCTCCCACTTGCCGCTGCCCTCCTCGAGTGCGCCTGTCCAGGTGTAGACCTTGCCGCCTTCGTAGATGTAGTACGTGCCGTCGACTTTCACGCCATCATCGTATTCGTAGTGCTCGCCAATCTGGTACCGGTCGGATACCAACTCCCAATCATCACTGCTCCAGGAGAATTGCTTGGCGCGCCAGAGATGGGCTGCTTCGCGGTCATGGCTGATGATGAGGCGGTAAGGGTATTCAAGGCCGTCTTCGACAAAGAGCATCGAATCATGGTTGTTGCCGAACGCGGCCGTGAAGACGGGATTGTCGGCCGGACGGTACCACTCGCTCCATTTGTCCTTGGGCGCCGTCATGAGCGTCTTGCTTGGTCTCGTTGCGTCGTCCTTGAGGCCGATCTGAGCGACCGGCAACGCCTCGAACCACTCAGGACGCGCCCCTTTGTCCAGGTAGGGGATGCCCTCGTGCCGCTGCAATGCAGCTTGTTTCAGGCGAATCTCGTTTCGTTCGAACTGCACCCAACTGCGTTGCACGTTTTGCAGGTCGAGCCAATCGCCCCCGATGCTCACATTGTGGCGCACCACATTGCCGAGCGGATGGGCCGGCTGGTTGTCGAGGATGGCGGCCAGTTCAGGATAGCGCTCGCTGTACGGCGGCTCCGTGTGCCGCACGGCGCGGAGCTTTTCATACATGTTCCAGCTGCCGCCCTCGGCGATGTACTCCTTTGCCCAGCCCAGGCCGCGCGCATCGATGTGCACGCTTGGGGCGCAATCAATGAACAGGTTGTTCGCGACGAGGTTGTCGCGGCCCCCGCCGATGAACATGGCACGGCTCGCCCGCTCGAAGACGTTGCCGCGAACGTTAAACCCGCTCGCTGCATCGTCGAGATAGACGCCCATTGCCCCATGCGTATACGGACCCCTCAAATCGTGGAAATAGTTGTGCTGAATGAGAACGCCCCGGGCCGTCCAGTCGCGCCCCGTGTAGAACGCCCCCACGTCGCCCGTGTCCTTGCAGAGGTCGAACAACTCGTTGTACTCGACGCGGTGTTCGTTGCCTCCCAACTGAATGCCATTGTGCGGGGCATTGTGGATCTTGTTGTGGGCCACGCGGTGGCCGGCCCCTGAGACCTGTACCGCGGGGCAATAGGTACGGCGCCAGCGGCTGTAGTCATGAATGTGGTTGTTCACCGCGGCGTGGCGCCCGGGCTCGAGAGTCATCCTGTTGCCGCCACTCAGCACGATGCCGCCATCGCCTGTGCCGGTGATGTCGCAGCCGGCGATAAGGACATCTGAGCCGGCATTCACCGCAACGGCCCGGTTGCCCAAACTGCGAAACAAGCAGCCGCGCACGGAAACATCGCGGCTATCGCGGATGACGATGCCCGTGCCCCGCAACCCCTCGATGAGGAAATCCTCGATGACGATGTCTGATGCGTTCTCGATGATGAAGGCGCTTTCGCCTGTGCTCACCGCCACCGTGAGCGCCTCGATGGGTGCGGGCGGCCACCAGTACAGCGTGCCGCTGCCGCGGTGGATGTAGTATTCGCCGGGGCGGTCGAGTTCCTCGAGCAGATTCAGCGCGCGCCAGCGCTGGCCTTGCTTGTAGCCATAGGCGCCATGAGGCGGCGCGGTGTAGATGGCCCCGGTCTCGGGCTCCAGCCGTTCGACCCGCTCATAGCTGTCGGCCCAGTCCCATGTCCAGTAGCCATGCACCCATAGGTCTTCCGCCGTGGTCCAGCGGGCCAGGCGGTCCCGGTTTGCCACTGTGAACATGCCGCCATCTTGGCCTTGCGGCGCCGCCTCGATCCGTGCCCAATCCTCGTTTGGCCACTCAGCCAGCGGCATGACCTCGCCATTCGCCAACAGTTCCATCTGAGCCCGCTGCACGCCGCGGCCGAAACCGCGGCGGCTCAACTTTCCTAATTCTTCCTGCGAAAAATCCAGAGAAAACAAATCAACTTTCACAACATTGCCGCGCGCAGTTTCCGGCAAGCGCGACAAGACCGATTCATCTTCGGCGCGCGTAAACGGGGACGGCTGACCGGGCGCGCTGATGACATGGCCGCCCGGCGCCGGGGGAGCGTCCGTCATGCCGCGAATCGTCAGCGGTCCGCCTGGGGCCCCGCTATGGCCTGCTTCCAAGCGCACGGGCTCAGCGAACAATCCCGCTGTCTGGCGCACGTGAATGATGATGCCGCCCTCTGCCCAGCGCCCTTTATCGCGTGCAACCGCGCAGGCGCCGGCCGCATCCTGAATGCCGCGGTACACCGCTCCTGGCGCAGCCGGCGCATCCGCCCGCGCGAATTCACCCTCGTGCAAAGCGTCGACATATACCTCGATCGCCCCGGCATGAGCAGCCCCTGAGATGGCCATCATGCTGCTGATGGCCCACACGACTCTAAAAGTACGAAGTTGGATTCGCGTCATAAAATGCGCCTTTTCAAGTTCGAGCATTGCTTGTGTTCGGAACTTAGAGAGGGGTATACTCCCATTAAGTCGCAATCTCAATTGCTGGGTCCGTATCGGCAAAAATGTCTTGAAACCCACCCGAGCCCAGCTGCCTTTCGCGGGCAGTATGGGCATGAGCTAGGGGCGCCGCAAGCAGGGGCGTCCCGGGGAGCTGGCTCAGGGAAAGGTGGGGAAAGGCAGCTGCGGCGGACCGGCCGGGCTTGGCGAGCCTGCCGCCTCGGTGGGGA
>CAZLBS010000024.1:7316-11814 GCA_964557505.1 uncultured Nitrospiraceae bacterium
TATCGAAAGGGACAAGCATGGATGTCGAAATTCTATCCCGCCTGCAGTTCGCGCTGACCATTATGTTTCATTACATCTTTCCCCCGCTGAGCATCGGGCTGGGGTGGATGATGGTGAGCATGGAAGGCGCGTACATGCGCACCAAGAACCCGCTATACGAGCAAATGGCGCGGTTCTTCACCAAAATCTTCGCCGTGAATTTCGCCATGGGCGTCGCCAGCGGCATCGTCATGGAGTTTCAGTTCGGCACCAACTGGGCCGCGTACTCCCGCTTCGTGGGCGATGTGTTCGGCTCGGCGCTCGCGGCCGAGGGCATCTTCGCCTTTTTCCTGGAATCAGGCTTCCTGGCCGTGCTCGTCTTCGGCTGGGACCGCGTCAGCAAGCGCATGCACTTTTTCTCGACCCTGATGGTCGCCCTCGGCGCCACGTTTTCCGCCGTCTGGATCGTCGTGGCGAATTCATGGCAACAGACCCCCGCTGGCCATCACATCGTGGAAATGCCGGACGGGCGCGTCCGTGCGGAAATCGTCAACTTCTGGGAAGTGGTGTTCAACCCCTCGAGCATGGACCGCCTCTCGCATGTCTTGCTCGGCGCGCTTGCCATGGGCGCGTTCTTCGTGATGAGCATCACGGCGTTTTACATCTTGAAGGGCCGCCACCTGGAATTCGCGCGCAAGGCCTTTGGCATCGCGCTGGTATGGGGCACGGCAGCTTCCATCCTGCTGCTCATCACCGGGCACGACCAGGGCGTGCAGGTGGCCGAGACGCAACCGGCCAAGCTGGCGGCATACGAAGGTCACTTCAAACAGACCGGCGGCGGGGCCGATGCCTACATCTTCGGCTGGCCGGATGCCGAATCGGGCGAGGTGAAGTATGGCCTCAAGATCCCCGGGGGCCTCAGCATGTTGGTGCACATGGACCCCAATGAGCCGGTGACGGCACTCGAGGAGTTTCCCGAAGAAGACCGTCCGCCTGTGCTCATCCCCTTCATGACATTCCACCTGATGGTGGCGATCGGCATGTTCCAGATCGCCCTGACGCTGTTCGGCTGCTTCATGTGGTGGCGGGCGCAATTGTTCAGCACGCGGTGGCTGCTATGGGTCTTTGTGTTCGCCGTGCTGGGACCGGCCATTGCGAACCAGGTCGGCTGGATTGCGGCCGAGGTGGGCCGGCAGCCCTGGATTGTCTACGGCCTGCTGCGCACGAGCGATGCGCTCAGCGAGGCCGTCTCCGCAGGCCAAGTGCTCTGGTCCATCTGCATGTTCATGGGCATCTACACCCTGCTCTTCGCCCTCTGGGTCTACGTCTTGAACAGCAAAATCCAGCACGGACCAGACCCCGTCCGCACGGACGAAGCAGGCCCCGGCGGCTTTCTCGACGTGGCCGCACGCCGCACCGATCCTGCCTCGCAGTACTCCATGAGTGAAGCCAAGGAAGACGAAAAGCCGGCGCCGAAGGGAGCATAGAGATTGCCATGGAAACGATTGAATTCTTTCAACTGCTTTGGTTCCTGCTGCTGGGCGTGTTGTTGACTGGCTACGCCATTCTCGATGGCTTCGACCTGGGCGTAGGGATCTTGCATCCAATCGCCCGGGGCGACAAGGAACGCCGCTTATCCATGAACAGCATCGGGCCCCTGTGGGACGGCAACGAGGTGTGGCTCATCACGTTCGGCGGCGCCTTGTTCGCCGCGTTTCCCGATGTGTACGCTACCGTGTTTTCGACCTTCTACAATGCCCTGTATCTACTCCTGTTTGCGTTGATATTTCGCGGCGTGGCCATGGAGTTCCGCAGCAAGCAGCAGTGGACATTGTGGCGCGGATTTTGGGACTACGCCTTCTTCGTGGCCAGCTTCGCCGCGACATTGCTCTTCGGCGTCGCAGTCGGCAATCTGATGCAGGGCATCAACATCGACGAGCGCGGCATTTACCAGGGCGGCTTCTTGGAAATGCTCTCGCCCTATCCACTCGCGGTCGGGCTGCTGGCCGTGGCGCTTTTCGCCATGCACGGCTCGCTCTATCTTTACCTCAAGACCGAGGGCGACTATCAGGAGCGCATCCACGAATGGCTCTGGCGCACGTTCGGCTTCTTTCTCATCATGTACCTCTTGGTCACGATCATGACGCTGGTTCAAGTGCCTAGCGCCGTCGACAACTTCGAGCGCTTTCCCATTGCCTGGGTCATTGTGCTGCTAAACATCCTTGCCATCGCCAACATCCCGCGCGCCATCTATCTCGGCAAGCCGCTCTATGCGTTCATTTCGTCGGGTTGCACCATCGCCGCGCTCATCTTCCTCTTGGCCATGGCGCTCTTCCCGGCCCTGGTCGTCGACAGCACCGAGCCCTTCAGCAATATGACCATCTTCAACGCATCGTCCTCGCTGCTGACGCTCCAAATCATGGCGCTCATCGCCGTCCTTGGCATGCCCATCGTGCTCGCCTACACTGCCGTCATCTACTGGACCTTCCGGGGGAAAGTCGAACTCAGCCAACTGAGCTACTAACCAGATACACAACAGTGGGCGGGTCTCCGGACCCGCCCGCCTTTCCTCTCGGCTGCCGCGTTTGAGAATCTCTTAGCCCCGTGCGCGCTACTCTTTCTGCGCGGGATACTCCACAGGCAGCATCACCTCATTGCGCCGCGACTGCGCCGGCGTGGACGGCGGGTCATACGCGGCGTAAATGGGCGCCCCCGAAATCTCAATGCCGTCCTGTTTCAGCTGTGCCCGGAGTTCTTCCTCCTTTTCCGCCATGAGACGGTGCGAGTAGCGTCCCGGAAATCGCATGGCCGCGACGACTTTTTCTTCAATGGTTTCGAGTTCGACGCGGTCCCCTGTCGGCGCGGGCAGCGTTTCCATCGTGAACGTACTCGGCATGATGAACGCTACGACTTGCCGCTCATCCTCATCCTCGCCTTCAACCGTCACCGGCGTGTGCGTCACGGGGGCCGTCATGGGAATACTCTTCGACTCCGCATTGCCTCCGAAAATGTAATTCGCCAACGGACCAAAGCCCCGGTTCATCGCGCGGCGAGGGTCGCCTGGCAGAGCGATTTGGGCGACAAGGTACGCATCATAGCGGCGAATTTCGTAACCATCAGCCTCGTGCAGCACCTCGTAGGCGGGCTGCTCGTACTTGTCGCGCTCCAGTTCCTGTCCCATCGCAGTGCCGCCCGCCAAAGAAATGAGCCCTGCCCCTGTAAGCACCAGCAACGTTTTCATACGCACGTTCACAACAAACCCTCCCTTTAAGTTTCGCATACAATCCCACGACGTTATTCGCCAGCAGTCCACAATCCATGTCGTCCCGCTGTGCAGTCCCGGCAAAAGATGGCCTGCACCTTCGGCCTCTTCTTTAACGTCACAGTCATCTTTCCTTCTTGCGCGCTCTCTTCTGTCTTCTCAACCGTCTTCATCTGTGGGACCCGCTTCATCCCCATCTGTGCCAGCGGTGAAATCTGTGGTTCGATTCCGTACTCTTGTCGTCATGTCGGACAATGCAAAACAAACGCTGATCTGGGTTGGCTGCGGCGTGGCGATCGTTGGCGCAGCGTGGGCGTTCAACAGCGTGTATGCCGCCTATGCCGGCTATTGCTTCCTGCTCTTGGTCGGCCTGGCGTATTTGTCTGCACAGGCATTTTTATCGGGCCTGGAATGCGAGCGCAGCGTGTCGAACGAGACGCTGGCGCAAGGCGAAGAGACCAAGGTCGAGGTGACCATCACCAATGCCCGCGGCTGGCCGATTCCGTGGATTTTCGTCGAAGACATTTTCCCCGCGGATTTCCCGCGCACAGGCATCAGCAACAAGCTTGCCGTGCTCATGCCGGGGCGCTCGATCACCCTCAAGTACACGCTGACCTGTCCGCGCCGGGGCTATCACCGCATCGGCCCGACTCTCTTGGAATCGGGCGATTTGTTCGGCCTGCAAAAGCGTTTCGTTACAAGCCGGCAGCAAAACTACATCAGCGTCTTGCCGACCGTCGCGTACATCGAGACGTTCACCGTTGCCGCCCGGCGGCCCCAGGGACCGGTGCGCATCAGCAACAAGATCTACGAAGACCCGACGCGCATCGCCGGCCTGCGCGAATATGCGCCGGGCGATCCGCTCAACCGCATCCATTGGAAAGCCTCGGCGCGCACGGGCGAATTGTTCGTCAAGCAGAACGAACCATCCAATGTCCTCGGAGCGACGCTCATCCTTGATTTCCTTGAGGACAACTACATCGCGGAGACGCGTGAGGCGCGCATGGAATTGGCTGTGACGGCGGCGGCCTCGCTGTCATACCTGCTGCAAATGAGCGGCGAGCAAATTGGCCTGGTGACCAACGCGGTCGACGCAGCGGAACTCGCAAAGTGGGAAGTGGAGGAGACCCAATCCTATTCGCGGCAAGAGGCCTACGAGCGGTTCGTCCAGGAAGACGACAGCATGCGGATCAGTCCGCTCGAAGTGCCGACGCGGCGCGGGACGGTGCAGGCTCAGATCATCATCGAAAACCTTGC
>CAZLBS010000024.1:11824-13469 GCA_964557505.1 uncultured Nitrospiraceae bacterium
GTCGAAGCTCGGGCTTGACGCGCCGCAGCTCATCATGGAGTCGTATCACCGGTTGCCGCGCGATGCAGCGCTTATCGCCATCACGCCGCAAGTGACCCCGCAACTTGCCGAGGCCCTGGCCGCCATGAAGATCAGCGGGTTCAGCGCCACGGTATTTCTCATCCTCAACAACCCTGGCTACGAAGAGGCCGTGAAGCTATGCGCGCCCAACAACATTCACGTGTTTCACATCCGCGAGGCAAGCGACCTGCATGAGCTCAAGCTTGATCAGATCGGCCGATAAGCAGATGTACCGGGAGCCGCGCTCCCTAACCGATCTGCTGGCCGACATCATGACGCCGGTCATGATCTTCATCATGGTGGCCGCGTTCCTGCAGTTTCTGCTCGACATCCGCTATGTCTACACCGAGGTGCATAATCTCAATTTACGGATTTTCGCGCTTGCTTTCTCAATCTTGATGGTCGCGCTGAACCGGCTTGTGGCGCGCGACGGCACAGACGATTCGATCCTCTATGTCGTCGCGGCGATCGGCGCCGTGGCGCTCTATTCCGCATCCCTGCAAATTTATGATGTCGGCGCCGTCGCGCGCGGCTGGATTTCAAGCAACTGGGGCATCGTATTCAACGTCGCCGTGACCGCCGCGTTGTGGCTCTTTGTCAATCGCCTGACGCACGAATGCTGCGTCGATGAAAACCCATATGCCGGCGACGTGGGCCTCATCCGCGGCGCGGCGACGAAGATGCAGCAGGCCGTGCAGCAAGCGCGCGACCCGAACGTCAAGCGCAAGTCCTGGTTCGCGTTGAACCGCAGCAACGAGCCGGTTATCCCTGTCAATGAGTTGGCAGCGGTCGACCCGACAGAATTCGGCAAAGCGGAGAAGCCGAAGAAGCCTGCCATAGCAGCAATGCCGAAGCGGCCGCCCAAGCGCCACCCGGGCATCAGCGTGTTTCACTTCAGCATCCCCGTGCTCATTGCCTTCAGCGTGGGCCTGCCCGTCGTGCGCGCGGGTGGTTGGCCCATGATCTGGTCGGGCTGGTTCTATCTCGCGATTTACGTCCTCGCGGCGTTGTCGCTGCTCATGCTCTCCAGCCTGGGCGGCCTGCGCGAATTCTTCCGCGCGCGCGGCACGCGCATCGAGGGCGGCATCGGTCCGTTCTGGATTGCACTGGGAATCGTGCAAGTGCTGCTTGTCATGGCGGGCGCCGCGGCCCTGCCCCGGCCGGCCCTCCCTGAAATCGCTTACATCCCCGAGCACGAAATCGATTTCTGGACGCGCACCTCGACCTTCGAACCCATTCAGGCCGTCAAGACTGCGGCCGAAATCGAGAATCAATATCAAGTCATGAATACCATCTCGGTGTCGGCACTGGCGATTATCATCGCGATATCCGCCTTTGCCCTCCTGCGCGCCATAGGTCTCGCCGCGGTGCGCGTCTTGCGCCAGCCCTACAAGTGGCCGCGCTGGCTCGTGCGCCTGCTCGATTGGCTCGACCGAGTGCTGTCGCGACTCACGCGCCTGCCCACGCTGCCGCAGATCCAACGCATGCCCCGCATCAGCCGGGCCGTGGCAACCAGCATCCGTTATCAGAATCCAATGCAAGACGCGGCTAACATGCCGCGGCCCTCGCAAGTCATCGCCTATAG
>CAZLBS010000024.1:13479-15271 GCA_964557505.1 uncultured Nitrospiraceae bacterium
CTATGAAGCCCTTTGCGCCCTTGCCTACGACATGGGGGCGCCGCGCGGGGAAGGGCAGACGCCCTATGAATTCATTCAGTCGTTTCCCCGCGCCATGGAGGGCATCAAAAAAGAATCGTACGAACTAACCGAGCTGTTCGTGACGAGTGCGTATGCAAAGCGCGAATACGATGAGCGCACCCTCGATCGCGTCCGCAAATTCTGGCAGGCCTACAACCGCCTCCGAAACCGGGTGATCAAGTGACGCCGAATGGACTACGGATCAGGCCGATGGGTGCGGAGGCCAATCGCCAATGCGGCTTCTAGCCGCACGATCGTTTATGGCTTTCGTGCATCGTTCGAGCGCCCGCGTTGCGCATTCGTACCGGCCTCTTCCCGCCGCGCAGCAGGTTCGCTCTGCTGGCAGTCAGTTGCCTGTTCGAGGCATAATCCCGGCTTCGCGTTAAGGACCTCCTTTACCCTTGAGTACGGCCGGCGTGACATCCCTGAACGATGCCCAGCGTGCGGCGGCAACAGCGCCGGACGGGCCTGCCCTTGTGCTCGCCGGGGCGGGGAGCGGAAAGACGCGCGTCATCATCGAGCGGCTCGCCTGGCTGGTGACCGAGCGGGGCATCGACCCGCGCCGCCTCCTCGCGCTGACCTTTACCAACCGCGCCGCCAACGAGATGAAAGCGCGTGTCGCCGCCCGGCTCCAAGACGAGGGGTTCAACGCCTTCGTCGGCACGTTCCACCGCTTCGGCATGATGTTTCTGCGCCGCGAAATCGAGCGCCTGGGGCGGCCCCGCGGCTTCACCGTGTTCGATGATGCCGACCAACTCGCGCTCATGAAGCAACTCATCAAGGGCCTGAGCGATACGCATGCCGCCGTGTCGCCGCGGGAGGCGCTCCATTGGATCAGCGCCTTCAAACAGCAGGCAGCCCAACCCAACGAAGAGGGCGTCAACAGCCCGGAAGACGAGACCAAGCTCGTGCTGTGGCGGCTGTATCAAGAAGCGCTTTTCAAAAACAGCGGCGTCGACTTCGACGACCTGCTCGTCTTGCCCGTGAAGATTCTGGAAGAGCATGAAGACGCGCGCGACAAATACCGCAAGCGCTACTGGTTCATCCACGTCGATGAATACCAGGACACCAACCACGCGCAATACCGGCTGGCGCGGGCGCTCGCGGGACCCGACGGCAACCTGTTCGCGGTCGGCGATGAAGACCAGAGCATTTACGCGTGGCGCGGTGCGACCATCCGCAATATCCTCGATTTCGAGCAGGATTTCCCCAAGGCCAACATCTACCGCCTCGAGCAGAACTACCGCAGCACGCAGCCTATCCTCGACGCCGCCAACCGCGTGGCGGCTCACAACACGCAGCGCCTCGGTAAAACGCTCTGGACCAAGCAAGCCCAAGGCGAGCGCGTCGTCCTGCATGAGGCGATGACCGGCAAAGACGAAGCCAAATACGTCGTCGAGCAAATCCTCAAGCGCGAGCTGGAGCCCTCTGGCGTGGCCGTGCTCTACCGGACCAACGAGTTGTCGCGCCTCATGGAAGAGGCCTTGCGCGAACGGAACATGCGCGCGCAGGTCATCGGCGGCATTCAGTTCTATCAACGCGCCGAGGTCAAGGACCTGCTGGCATACCTGCGGCTGCTCGTCAACCGCGGCGACGACATCGCCCTGCGCCGGGTCATCAATACGCCTCCGCGCGGCATCGGCAAATCGACCATCGAGGCCATCGAGCAAAAGGCGGCGGAACGCGGCCAGGCCTTATTCGACGCCCTGCTCGATGCGCGCGAAGACCACAC
>CAZLBS010000025.1:0-2343 GCA_964557505.1 uncultured Nitrospiraceae bacterium
GCCGCCCCCTTTCGTTCTGTGACTGTTGCACCGCCGCCTATTCTACCCCGATTTCGCGTTGGTAGCGCGAGGTGTCGAGCGAGGTGTCGGCTGGCACCGCGAAGGATACGTCGTTACGCCGCAACTCGCCGATTTCCTTGTCGGGCGAAACGTAGTGCGCATATTCATACACGGAGCGCCGCGGCCCGCCCACGTGCAGCGTGCCGGAGACGCCCGCCTTCAAGGCACGGGCAATGAGATCCGCCGCGGTGGACACATTCTCCCGGCTCGTCCATTGGTCGATGAAGGCCTTCGGATATGGAAAGTCATCCGGTCCGAAACTCGTGCGAATGATGAGCGAACCATCGAGCAGGCGCACCGCGCATTCGCCGCCCAGCTTCGACCATGCATATTTGTTGACGGGAAGCACCGGGTCGTCTTCGGCGTAGTTGCCCTTGTCGCCGCGAAAGACGTAGTCCGTGGAGATGTAGACCATGCGCAGATTGTGCTTGAGGCAGATGCGCGCGACATTCACCGTGCCGCCGATGTTGGCTTCGAGGGCGCCCGCCGGGTCTTTGTCGACCTGCGGCGGAGAGGTGAACGCGGCAGCATGCACGATGCCGGCGTAGCTGCCCTTCGCCACGTACTGGTCCATGCCCTCGAAATCGGTGATGTCGAATTCGCTATGGGAAGGCGCCCGCAGCTCCGGCAGCAATTCCCGCAGGGCAGTGCCCAGCAGGCCGGAGCCCCCCGTCAAGATGGTGCGGCTGGCGTCGAACATGTATGCGCGTCCCGTTCCTTATGCCTCGTACGTAAAGTTGTATTCCGCGCCGCCGAGCATCGGGGCCTTGGCGTCCTTCTCCGTGACCACCGTAGCCTCGACCGGCCATGCGATGCCGACATCCGGGTCTTTATAGTTCAGCGCCCGCTCGGTCTCGGGGCAGTGCGTGCCCGTGCACTTGTAGTACACGAGCGTGTCATCCTCGAGCGCGATGAAGCCATGCGCGAATCCCACCGGCACCCAAAGCATGAGGCCGTTCTCCGCGGTCAGTTCCCGCCCGACGTATTGGCCAAAGGTGGGCGAGCCCTTGCGCAGGTCGACGGCAACATCGTAGACCGCACCGCGAATCGCACGCACCAGCTTGCCCATCGGGTGCGGGTGAATCTGATAGTGCAGCCCGCGAAGCGTGCCCTTGCACGACAGGCTCAGATTGTCCTGCACCCAATCCGCGTCGAAGCCCTTTTCGGTCCAGGTGTCGCGGTTATAGGTCTCCGTGAAAAAGCCGCGCGCATCGGAAAACACTTTCGGCTGAATCTCGAGGACGGCTGGGATTTCCGTTTCGCGCATCTCGACGGGCATGGGCATGGCGGTAGTGTCCTAGCGTGATGGTGTTATCCAGAAGAATCGGCGAAAGGCCCCGTGTCGCCGTGCCCCGTATGATCGCCGCGTGCGCGCTCGAAAGTCAACGGCGCTGCCGCGTGTTGGCCGTTCTGCTTGTAGGCCTTTACGGCGTCGATGAAGCGCTGCGCCCGCGCCTCGAACGAAAACTCGTTTCGAATGCGGTCGCGCAGGCCATCCACGCGCGCCTTGATCGCGGGGTAATTCAACACGACCCGCGTCATGCAATCATGCAACTCTTCACGGTTTCGGTAGTAGAGCACTTCATCCGGGAAGAGCTGGTGCAACTCGTCGTGATAGTCGGAGATGAGCGGCAAGCCGCAGGCGAGCGCGTCGAAGCAGCGGTCATTCACGAATCCAAACTGCTTCATGTCGTCCCAGTGGTCGTTGAGCGTCACGCGGGATTGCCGGTAGAGGCCGCCCCGCTCTTCGCCGGGCAGGTTCTTCGCCATGATGTGCTCTCGGTCGATGAACTTGTCCCACATGTTGCCCCAGACCTTGAGCGGCATGCCGTACTCGAGCGCCCAAATGACGCCCGGCCGCACCACGTCGCGCGAGTTGCCCACGAATACAAAGCCGCTGCGGCGCCGACCGGTTTCGGCATCGGGCGGATAGCACTCTTCGCAGTCGGTGCACTGCAGCATCGCCTCGACTGGGACGCTCACCTGCTCCTTGACGCGCGCCGTATGCGCCATCGAGGCGATAAACACCAGGTCGTACCGCTCGTACTCTTCCGGCGTAATGCCGGCCGGATGGCTGATGTTCCACATGACATTGATGGGGCCCGGCTGCGGCTCGTACGGAAATTTCCCGCGAATGCACAGCACCACATCGGCCTCGCCGTCATGCTCCCATTCGGGCTGATAGTCCGTGACGACCTCTTCGCCCTTGCGCTCGAGATACTTCGACAGCGACCGGCCGAAGTGATAATCGCCCCATTTGGTCAAGCGCGGACCAAGCGGCGC
>CAZLBS010000025.1:2353-3256 GCA_964557505.1 uncultured Nitrospiraceae bacterium
CGCCACTTCATGCCACCGGCTCCTTCGCCGCCGCAGCGGGAACCGCCTCCTGGAAGCGGCTGAAGAAATCGGCAAAGCGCTCGGCGATGGGCAACAGGCCGCGGCGCCGCGACGCTTCCTCGCTGATGATGCGGAAGTTGGCCTGCGCCGCCCGGTAACCAAACTGGCGCAGATAGAGCCGGCGCGCTGCTTCGACCTGCCGCGTGCGTTCAGGCGAATCGGTGCACAAGTCGCGCACGGCATCCTGCAGGCCCTGCCAGTCGCCGTACTCGACGAGCCGAAGATAGCCCTGGCGCCCGAGGTCGCCCAAATCGGAAATGTCATTGGCAATCACCGGCACCTGCATCGCAAGCGCATCGGTGAGCTTATACGGCATTTGGTAATGGCTCGCGGGTACCGAGGGGTCCAGCCACAGAATCACTACGTCGCTCGCGTAGTTGATCTGCGCCATCTCGTTGCGGCCTTGTGGGGGCAGAATGGCCGCCTTATCGCCATGCTCGCGGGCAAGCCGTTCCTGGTCCGGGCTGTTGCGGGCGCCTACAAACAGCGCTTTGTACGGCTCGCCGCCAAGTGCCTCGACCAGTTCGACAATCTGGTAAATGCCCTTGTGCTTGCGAAGCAGGCCGCCGAACAAGATGACGCGGTCTTCCGGCGCGAAGCCGAGCCGCGCGCGAATGGCGTCCCGGTCGTAGCGCGCCGGGTCGTAAAAGGTTTCGTCCTTCAAATTCCGGATGTAGTACGCACGGTTGCCATAGTGCGCATCCAGATTCTTGTTGTGCGTCACAATCGAGGGCAGGTCCACTGCGCAGGCATCCATTACGCGCGACCATGGCTGGCTGTAAGGATTCAACAATTCCGGATTCGCGACATCGACTTCGTCGAGATTGAGCGCCGTTTGGTCTT
>CAZLBS010000025.1:3266-15091 GCA_964557505.1 uncultured Nitrospiraceae bacterium
GCGGCCGCGCCACAACCGCCTCGAAGTCGTTGGACTCGAGCACCACCGGCGTGCCGAAGTGGTAGTTGGCAAGCAGGGCGACACCGAGGCTGGGCAGGCGCGGCTTCACGCAATACACCAGGTCTGCCTTGCCCGCCTCCATGACGGCACGCGCCATCGCTTCGCCCCATGCCGGAAACTCCGCCCCCTCGTAATACGTCGTCTTGAACGCGGGCGTCTCATGCTCATAGGGCGGAAAGATGGCCTCGTCAAAGAACCGGAAGCCGATAAGGTGCAGGTCATAATCGCCCGAGCCGTGAAGCGCCTCGGCCAGGTTGTAGGCCTTCGAGAAGTGATTGCGCGAAATGTCCCACGAAAGTACGGCGACCTTCATCTGCGCACGCGGGGGCGCATGCGCGGCCAGGCCTTCCCGCAGCCATGAATCCATGTTCTGGAGAATGGTCTCATGCGCCGCATCGCTGAGGTGCTTCTTGGTGTGCGTGAGTTGGTTCCAGGCCTCATTGCGCCGGTAGAACGCGAGGAAGACATCCACATATATGGGGTCGCGAAGAAAGGCATACTTCAGCGCCAGGTCCCAATCTTGGCGGCGCGGGAGGCTGTCCGTGAACCCGCCGAACTGGTGATAAAGCGCCGCCTTGTGCACGAGCGAATTCAGGTCGACAAAGTTTTTCTCGGTAAGCGATTCATAGCAAAACTCACGCTCGTGATAGGCCTTGAGCTTGAAGCTGTCATCCGGTTTGATGATGACGTCAAGATATTTAGAGTAGGCGGCGTAGCGGCCTTGCTGCCGCATCAGTGCGCCGGTCATCATGCGCAGGTGCGCCGGATGCCACAGATTGTCCGAGTCCAGATAGGCGATGAATTCGCCGCGCGCCTCGGCCAGGCCGCCATTGCGCGCTTTCGCAGCGCCGCCATGCGGAAGCTTGAGATAGCGAATGCGCTCGTCGCCGATGCCCGTGACCACGGCCTCTGTATTGTCCGTGCTGCCGTCGTCGCAGACCAGCAATTCCCAATTTTCCCATGTCTGCTCGCGCACGCTCTGAATCGCATGCGCGATGATGTCGGCGCGGTTGTACGCCGGCATGATCACGCTGACCAGCGGCTCCTGGTTGTCCGGAAGCGGCTTCGCCAATTCATCCGCAATGGCCTGTTCGCTGGCGTCGAACTCGGCATGCACCGCCCCATTGTCGATGCCCTCGAGCAAGGCGCGCACCGTTTCGTAAAAGATGCCGCTGCGCTCTGATAGCGCGGCCAGGACCTCTTCGGGTTTGCGCGAAGCCGCACGCGCCGGGGCCGGGCCTTTGGTCTCGATGCGTGCCGGCGTTGCGCGTCCGGGCAGCGGCGCGGGTTTCCACTCCTTGAAGGCAGCGTAGGCTTTTTGCGCGTCGCCGGCGGGCATGCGCGGCAGGTCGCTCTTGAGTCCCGAGCGTTTCGCCAATTGCCGCACCTGCACGCCCACCTTGTACCAGCGATTCTCTGACATTTCGCGGATACGTGCGTACAGGGTTTCGATGACCTCGGCAGCGTGCCCCCGTTCTTTCTCCATACCGGCGTAGTCTGTGGCCACCTGCCCCCGCGAGCGCTCCCGGTATTTCTTCATCGTTTGCTTGCCGCGCTCGGCGGGCGAAGGACGGCTGCCCGAGCCCCGAAGCAGGGGGCCCGTCAGAGGGCGCAGCTTCAAGCCCAAGCGGTACCAACTCCACGACGGCATTTCCTGAAGGGCTTCGTCGAGCGTTTCGATCCAGCGGCGCAGCAGGGCCATATCACGGCGATGCGCCTGCAGGGCGGACGGGCTTGCCGCCGGCCCTCCTGCCCCAGCGCCCGTGCCGCGATGGCCTGAACGCGAGACCTGCAGGCGGGTATCATTCCAGACGATGAGTTCGTCATGCAGTTTCAGGGCCCGGTCTGCCGGCGTGCTCGTCTGCAAGGAGCGCAAGCCCAGCGCCCCCGCCAATAGCCGCAGCCGCTGCGTCAAGCGCCACATGCGGCCCGCTGTGAGAAACTCCAGTTCCTTGCGCATTTTGCCGCTGACGCTCAGGACGTGCTTCACATGCTGTTTCAGTTGGTCGCGTTCCGCGCAGCCTTCGTCGTAGCGCCGCCGCAGCGCCGCATGCTTGTCATTGAGTTCCCAGTGTTTTTGCCGCAGCGACTGATGATCTTGGGCGAGGGCCCGGTGCTGCTGCCGCAAATCATCGAGCGAAGCTTGCCAGGCATTGCCTTCATTCTCGAGTCGCTGGCGCACCCGCGCCAGGGCTGCCTTCGTGTCTTCCAATTCCGACGCGGTAGTCTCTTTGCGTTCCCTGAGCGACGTAACCGATTTCGTCAGTTCAATGACCTGCTTGCGCGCTTCGCTAAGTTCCTGGCGGACCCGGATCACTTCGCCCATATTCCAGCGGGAGTCGGCCAGCAGATTCTCCGGACGCAGCGGCGTCTCGGCTTCCCACTGTTCGAGCGTGGCTTGGCCGCCTTGCGACATCCCCGGCGGCTGATTCGAAAAGGCGGACTCATCATTGAGCGCCTCATGCAAGGCACGCTGCTCGACGCTAAGCATGGATTCTTCGGCTTCGATGAGCTGCTCGCGGTACAGTGCCGGGTCAATAAAGCTCGTGATTTCGCGGTCCGAGGGGCGATGCAGTCCCGTCACGCCGAAGCCCATCAGGCGCTCGAGGAGCTTCTCGACGGTTGCAAACGGCGTTTGCATCAGTTCGTGATAATGCACCATCACGCGCGGCAAATCTGCCGTTGTCCGCAACGACTCGAGCAGGTACTTTTCCCAGAGTGCGATGCCGACACCGAGCGGCATGCCGCTCCGGCGATTGAGCGAGTGGGCGATTTCCAGCGGGTGGCGGTGCACGAAAATGCACACAGGGCATTCCAACAACTGCCGCCAGAAGGGCATGAGCAAACACATGCGCGGGTCTTTGGCCGCCCAGGGGCGATGCGAATCGAGCCGAAATACCAGCTTCTCGGCAGGCCGGTACATCGGCGCAAGCGGTTCGAGGTCGAAGCGGCTGCCATCAATACGCGCTACATGATCCCAAGAGCAGCCCAAGGCATGGAGGGCCATCTTGTTGATGTCCACCACTTCGTCGTTTTCCCAAAAGCCCTTGCGGTTCTCGGGATTGGGCGCCTTCAGATCTTCGGAGGCGCCGAGATACGCGCCTGCCATATTGAGCAAGCGGGTACATGCCGAACTGCCGCTCCGGTGCGCCGATAAGACGACCAGTTGCATAGCCTTCCCCATAGCCGATATGCGCCAACGCACGCTGCCCGGGCGTGAAGAATGCCCGCGTAGCCGGGCTAAAGTACCATGTGCGCAGGCCTCATGCCAAGGCACAGACCGTCCCCGCAACGCCGCCCGCTTGCCCGGCGCCGCTTTCGGGCGCTTGGCTTTTCTTCGTAGAAGCCCTGCGATACCATATGGCTTGAGCCGCGCCTGAATCTGTGGACCGTCGAGAAAGAAGCCCCTTGCTCAGCACCTGCACACTTGCCTGGATCCCCTTGCTCGCCACGTTGCTATGCGAGAGTCCGCCGGATGCCGCCGCCGCGCCGTTGCCCCCCATTCCCCCGATGGTGGAGGCGCCGGGCGGCCCCTTCCTCATGGGGCGTTTAGACGCCGGCGATGACGCGCGCTTCGGCGAAGACGACGAGTTGCCGCGCCATGAAGTCACAGTTGCACCTTGCCGCATCGGAAAATACGAAGTGACCAACGCTGAATTCGCGGCGGTCCTGAATTGGGCGCTGGCAACGGGAAGGCTAGCGGAAGCCAAGAACCGGGAAGATGTCTACCTGGGAGACTACTTGCTCCTCGCGGCATCCGAGCAAACCTGTCAACTGGCCTACACCCGCAGCGGCTTCTTGCCGAGCTACTATTGGACCGAGCGCACCCCCCACAATTACCCGGTCATCCATGTGACCTGGTATGGCGCCGCGATGTACTGCAACTGGCTCTCTGAAGCCTATGGCCTCGAACCAGCCTACGATACCGAGGCGTGGACGTTGCGGGGAGGACCGCGCGCCAACTCTTTCCGCTTGCCCACCGAGGCCGAATGGGAGCGCGCTGCCGCTTACGATCCGCAAGCACCCGATGGCCATTGGATCTATGGCCATCAATCGAATGAAGGCTGGAGCGACGACCGCTTCATGCCGGTCCCATTCAACTGCCGGTTTTATGACCGGCATGGCTTTGGCGCGCCGCGCCTCGCTTGGATGCCCTACACGTCCGAAGTAGGCGTTTTCGCGGCAGGCCAAAATTTCTTCGAGGGCATGCCCAGTCCCGCCGGCTGCTGGGACATGAGCGGCAATGTTTGGGAATGGTGCCACGACTGGTACGCCCCGGATACCTACCGTCAGGGTCCCTGGCGCAATCCGGCAGGCCCCGAACGCGGCGCCTACCGGGTCAGCCGGGGCGGCTCATGGGAAAGTCACGAGCGGCATTGCCGGACTGCAAAGCGGAATTGGGACCTTCCCGCCCATGCCACCTCGGATCAAGGATTCCGGATCGTCCTGCCGGGGCGATTGCCATCTGCACCGGTTGCCGCGCCGGATGCATCGAAGGCAAACACGACCAGCGGACCGGCGCGGTAGCGTTCTTCCCAGCCGCCGGGCTGAACCAGCCGCATGTACTCTAGCGAGTCGCCCTCGAGGATTAGATACTGCGCCCCGGAATCCTGCGTGAGTTCCCGCAGGTAGCGCTCGTCTTTGGCCCGCAGCGCTTGCTCGAATCCCCGCCACTGCTCCGTCAAATTGTTGTGGTCGACATAGATGTTCGAGAACAGCATATGGGTCGATACGGTCTTGCGCCCGGCAGGATTCACGACCGTCATGGCAGTTTGCTCGTTGCTCGCGATAATGTCCGCCGGCGCCGTGTTGTCGAGGATCCAGTAATAGAGAGCCTCATGATGCTCGAACGTTGGCTGTGGCCAACCCATGTCGTACTGCTTTGTCACGGAAAGCCGGTATGGCGTAGCCAAGGCGAACTGCGCAAAATAGGCCGCCGCGAGCCCCGCCACCGCGGCATGCCACGTCCACCTGAACCCCACCGCCCACCGCCCATTGCTTCGGACCAGGCGTCCGGCCAGCGCGGCGATGCCCGCGATCCCGAGGCCCACGAGCACCGCCTTCCCGTATGACAGGTACAACGCGAAGTGATGGCCAGGCACGACTTGGAAACCAGGCCCCATATACGACGCGTTCTGCCGCAACCACTGGACCGCAACGGCATTCAGCAATAGGGCTAGCGACACCGTGAGCCACGTGAATACAGCAGCTTTGGCCCAGCCCTGCGTGCGCCAGAAGAACAGCGCAACAACGCCGCACAAGGCCAAGCCACTGCCGGTAGAGATCCATTCGGGGGCACTCATCGATAGGTGCCGCAGGCTGATGCTGTAATGCACGGAAGTGCCTGGCGCCTGGTTCACTACGTGAAACTGATAGCGCAGGGCAATGGGCGCCCAATAGGGGCTGCTTACCACAAGCGCCGCCATGTGGATGACCGAGAAATCACGCGTGGAACGCAGCGCCCGCTGCCAGAGGGGACGTCCGCCGGCTCGTGAACACGTGCGCCAGATGCTGACCACGATTGTGATGAGGCCAAAGAGCACCGCCGGCGCCGTGTGGCCCATGAATGTGACGCCGAGGAATGCCCCAGAAAGCGCAAACCAGGGCCAGCCATCCCGGCGCACCGCAACGTGCAGCATGATCATCGCGAGGCAGAAGGCAAAGAATGTCGAGTGCGGCGCCCAGAGCCACGGCGTATAGGTTCCCGAGGGCCACATGGCCCCTTCCATTTCGGGCACGAACATCAGATACGCCGTGCCCCATAAGGCCGCCCATGACCCAAAATACACGGCCATGAGCACGTAGAAGCAGATGGGCATCAGAAGATTGAAATAGAGCCCCACTTGGGCATTCACGACGTGCAACGGGGCATCCGACAACACGCTCGCCGCCGCCGTTATGAATCCCATCAGCGGGTTGTACCACTGAATCTCGTCCCGGTACACATGGTCGCCAGGCCAATCGCCGTCAAGGATGCTTTGGGCGATACCCAAATCGCGCAAGGCATCGAACAAGTAGGTCCAGCGAACGCCCTCGGCCAACTCCGCCGCGCGCCAATAAGCGGCGCCTACGGCTATCAGCATGAGGAGCAACGGCAGCCCATGCGCCATGAAGCGGCGCATTCGCTCCGGTCCACGCCTTGGTGCGCTTGACGCTGTTATGGACATGGGAACGCGAACAGGGCCTTTACGTGCTGGGGTCTGACGGCTGACCGTCCGGGGCTAGGCCAACTCGAAGCGCTTCATTGCGCGCCAGAGGGTCGTGCGGCCAATGCCCAACAAATCGGCAGCATGGCTGCGGTTCCCTTTGGTCTTCTCGAGTGCGGCCGCAATAACCTCTTTGGACAATTCTTTGGGCCCGGGCTTGGCTCGAATGGCCAGGATATCCGCAGGCAGATGCCCGGCCTCCAGGGTCTCCCCTTCCGCCATCAGGGCCGCATGCTCTATCGCCTGGCGCAATTGGCGGATGTTCCCCGGCCAGCTGCAATGCATCAGCGCCTCCTTGCAACCCTGCGAAAGGATGAGCGTCCGGCCATACCGGGCGCCAATCTGCGCCGTGAGTTCTCCTGCGAGCATCAAGATGTCGACCCCGCGGTCCCGCAGGGGCGGCAAAGTGATGCTGCCAACTGCCAAGAGATAGTACAAGTCGTCGCGCAGCTTGCCTTCGGCCCGGAGCTTTTCAGGCGCTTCATGGCACGCCGCGATGATGCGCGGAAATGCACGTTCGCCGGCGCCTGGGGGCGTGGGCCCGTTCAAGGCAGCGCTCATGATCGTATACAGCAGGCCTTGTGCCTCAAGCGGCAACGCCCCCAAATCATTCAAATAGAGCGTGCCTCCTTGCGCCTGCTCCAGCGGGGAGGGGAGGGTGCTGTGCGCCATGCCCCGGTTGCCAAGAACTATTCGGAGCTGCTCCGGGGATTGCCCGACGCAGTCGAGCAAGACGAAGGGCCCATCCCGGCGGGCGCTGGCCGCATGAATTGCCCGGGCAAGCATCTCACGCCCGCAGCCGGGCTCGCCGACAAGCACGACCGGCGAATCGGACGGCGCGAACTGCTCCGCTTTTTTCACTGCCGCCGCCATGGCATCGCTAGCCGCGATAAACGTGTGCAGTGAACGGTCTTCCCGCATACGCCGCTGCAAGTCATTCAGCGCTTGCTGCGCCCGCCGCGCCGCTCCCTGGGCTGTGGCCACGAGCCGGTCGCGCCGAGACAACTCGGTTTCAAGCGGCTCCATGGCAAGCGCCCGCCGCATCCAATCGGCTTCGCTCCCCCATTCCCCTTCGAAATGCGACACGAAGCGGCATTCACTGTCGCCCCGAGATTCGCAGGCCGTCTGATACGTCAAGACCTTTCGCCCGACCAACTCGCTGACATGCCCGGAAAAATAGCCCGCGGTCTGCCAGCAGGCTGTGCCATCGCGCGACTCGGTTGCCACCCGGTGCATCGCCGCCTCAAGGCAGCCCGTGATCCGCAGCTCGCGATAGAGCGTCCTGGTTTCCACATCAAACTCGAACTTCGTTTGTTCAACCGCCCCCATGCCCTGCACTTGAAAGAAGACCACCCCCGCTTGCAGGGCCAGGCGCGCGTTTTGGTCGTATTGCTGATAGTGCCGGGCGGCATCCCGGCACCCCTGTTCGAACCCCACCCGAAACGCCAACAGCCGCGTCCGCTCTTCACCCAGCAACTGCAGTTGTTGGCGACGCTCGACAGCCCACGATTCCACATCGCGAAACAGCCCCCAGCGCTCCTGAAAAGTAATCTTTCCTTTTCCTGGGCGCGCATCGAAATGTTGCGTGCGATCACTGTGCAGATAATGCGCGAGCACTGGCGGCAATTCGAGAAAGACTTTAGCGCTCAGGCGGGTAGGACGTGTCATGCAGGGACCCCTCCGTATCGCGGAACGCTAACATGAACCACATAGAAATGCAAGCGCCACATGTTGAAACACTTGGTGTTTCGCACGTAAAAGTCTGTTTCAAATGAGCTTAAGCATGTGAACGCATGGTGAAGGGTTTTGTAAAGGCATCTCCGCGCTGAGCAACTTTTCGATCGGGCTATTGCGAATACATTACGGCTCGGGGCGGCCATGCTTTGCCTCAACGGCCAGTGCTATCGGGGCCCGGGCAGATGGGGCCTCGTTTAGGCAAGAATATCAACTATGCTTGACATGCTCATTTTGGAAGGACTTAAGAAGGGGACTGGGATTTGCTGGAAGCTGCAGTGGCCGCTTCGCTTGGGAGATCCTCCTCGGCCTTGGTTCGGGCACTTTCGGCAAGATGCCACGTCACGACCAGCAGCACGACGCCGACGCAGATGGCGGCATCGGCAACGTTAAAGGCCGGGTACTTCTTCCACGGAAAGTCGAATGGAATGAAGTAGAAGTGGAATTGCAGGAAGTCGGTGACCCAGCCGAGACGGATCCGGTCGATAAGATTGCCCACGGCTCCGCCCGCGACCACGCCATAAGCGATGGATTGCCAGCGCGATTCTTTGTGGAGATGGCGGAAGAGATAGAGCAGCACGCCCATGGCGATGAGCGGTGCGAAGAATGCCACCCAGCCATTGTTCTGAAACGCCCCGCCGACCAATCCAAAGTTGCGGTAATGGGTGAAGAAGAAAAAGACTTCCTCACGTCCCGCAAAGGTGATGCTATCGGCGGGAATGGTGCGGCGGATGATCTCCTTGGTGAGTTGGTCGAGCAGCACCACCACCAAGAAAAGACCGCCAATCCAGGCTAGTTGGCGTTTGCGTTCAGTGGTCATGACAGATAGCGGCGCTCAGTTATAGCGCTGACCGCGTTTGTAGCCGCTGTTTTCGCGCTCGATCTGTTCTTGGTAGTCGACGGTATAGCGCGCCCAGGGGAAGACCTCCAACCGCTTCTTGGGGATGGGCTTTCCCGTGCCTTCGCACACGCCATAGGTGCCGTTCTTGATGCGGTCGAGGGCGTCGTCGATCTCGCGCACGAGTTCGGCTTCCGCCCCGGCCAGCTTGAGATAGACCTCGCGGTCGTAATTGTCGGTCCCAACCTCGGCGAAGTTTGAGAAGTCCTGGCCCATAAGGCCCTCGCTTTCGCCCAGGTTTTCAGACTCGATCTGCATCACTTCCGATACGATGCGCTGGCGCTCCTGGAGCAACAGCTTCTCGAATTTGTTCAAGTCTCGCTTATTCATGCCTATTCGCCGACTCCCAATTGATTGGCGCAACGGGCGCAGAGTTGTGGATGACCCGCTACGCTGCCGACGCTCTCGAACACGTTGTAGCACCGTGCGCACTTTTTGCCGGGCGCGCGGCCGACCGTCACGGTGACCCCTTCCTCTGCCGCTGCCGCCGCCTCATCCATCGGCAGCACTTCGGCTACCGGCACAATGAGCAACTCACGCAACTGGCCTTGAAAGCGCGTCAACGTTGCCTCGGCCACAGATGTTCCCGGGGCAATGCGTACGGCGGCTTCCACGCTTCCGCCAATGGTTTTGGCCCGGCGCGCTTCTTCCATCGCCTTCATGACCGCACCGCGAATCCGCTGCATCTCGGTCCACGCGGAGACGGTGTCGCTGTCCAACAAGTGCTCCGGATTGACGGCCGGGAAACGGCTGGCGTGCACGCTGTGGGCATCGCGCAAGTGCTCGGGGAGGTGGTCCCAGACCTCTTCCGCCGTAAACACCGTGATCGGCGCGAACAGAGTGGTTAATGCCTGAAGGAGTTCCGCGACGACAGTCTGGCCGGCCCGGCGCTCCGGCGATTCCGCCGCGAAGGTATACAGCCGGTCTTTCAGAATGTCGAGATAAAACGAGCTGAGATCGGTTGCGCAGTACGTGTGCAAGGTGTGATAAACCTGGTGGAACTCGTAGCGCTGATATGCGCCGAGCACGCGCTGCTTCACTTCTTCCAGCCGGTGCAAGGCAAAGCGGTCGAGTTCGCGCAGGTCGTCATAGGGCACGGCGTGCTCGGGGCCGAAGTCGTAGAGATTGCCGAGCAGGAAGCGCATGGTTCCGCGAATCCGCCGGTAGGAATCCTTGAGGCGCGTCAGGATCTCGTCGCTGATGCGGATGTCTTGGCGGTAATTCTCCGAACTGACCCACAGCCGCGTAATGTCGGCGCCGCAGTCCTTGACGAGATCGTCGAGGCTGTAGAAGTTGCCGAGTTTCTTCGACATCTTCTTGCCTTCGCCATCGACGACGTATCCTGTCGTCAGCACTTCCCGGTAAGGCGGCTCGCCCTTGATGGCGACAGCAGGAATAATGCTGGACTGAAACCAGCCGCGGTGCTGGTCGCTGCCCTCGAGGTACATGTCGGCCGGCCACGTCAGCTCATCACGTAATTCGCACACGGCGCGGTTGCTGACGCCGGAATCGAACCAGACGTCCAAGATGTCGGTCTCTTTCTTGAACGTGGTCTCGCCGCTCTCCGGGCACTTTGCCCCATCGGGCACAAGTTCATTGGCGCTGGTATCGAACCAACGGTCAATGCCATCAAAGGCAGACTTCGCGAGGTCTTCCACCTTGGCGAAGCTCTCCGGCGTTGCGTAGACCTCGCCCGACTCGGCGCCATAGAACACGGGGATGGGCACGCCCCAGGCACGCTGGCGGCTGATGCACCAGTCGGGGCGCTGTTGAATCATGCCGGCGATGCGCTCTTTGCCCCACTCGGGCATCCAGCGTACCTGCTCGACCGCCTCGATCAGCCGCCCGCGCAAGTTGTCGTGGTCCATCTTCACGAACCACTGCGGCGTCGCTCGGAAGATCACCGGGGCGCCGCTGCGCCAGTTGTGCGGATAGCTGTGCACGAAATCGTGGTGATGCAGCAGGTGCCCGCTTTCGCGCAGGTCATTGATGATGACCTTGTTCGCATCCCAGATGAGCATGCCTGCGTATGGGCCTGCGTCCTTGGTGAACGTGCCATGGTCGTCCACGGGGGAATACGGGTCGATGCCGTAGCGCGCGCCGACGACATAGTCTTCCTGGCCATGGCCCGGGGCCGTATGCACGCAGCCGGTGCCCGCCTCGAGGGTCACATGCTCGCCAAGGATGATGGGCAGCGCGTTCTTCTCAGGAATGAAGGCGTGCCGATAGGTCATCCCTTCAAGCTCAGCCCCCTTCATCTCGGCCACTTTGGCGTACTCTCTGATGCCGCATGCTTCACAGGCAGCAGGGGTCAGCATGCTGGCCATCAGCAAGTGCTCTGGACCGTACGGCCCCTCGTACCGAATGACGTTGTAGTCGAATTCGGGATGCACGCAGATGGCCAGGTTCGCCGGCAGCGTCCAAGGGGTCGTCGTCCAGATGACGTAAGACAGCTTGCCGTCAATCCCCGGGATGGCCTTCGCCGCCTCGAACTTCACGTAGATGCTCGGCGACGTATGGTCGTGGTACTCCACCTCCGCCTCCGCCAGCGCCGTCACGCTGACCGGACACCAATAAACAGGCTTCAGACCCTTGTAGATGTAGCCGCCCAGATACATCTCCGAGAAGACGCGCAGGATCGAGGCGACGTATTGTGGATTGAGGGTTAGATAAGGGTCTGCCCAATCGCCGAAGACGCCCAGGCGCTCGAACCCTTTCCGATGCTTTTCGACAAACTTCATCGCGAACTTGCGGCAGCGCCGGCGAATCTCGACTTGGCTCAACGCCTTGGCTTCATCGCCCAGTTCTGTCAGAACTTTGTGTTCGATGGGCAGGCCGTGGCAGTCCCAACCCGGGACATACGGCGCATCGAACCCGGCCATCTGTTTGGACTTTACGACAAAGTCCTTGAGCACCTTGTTGAGCAC
>CAZLBS010000026.1:0-2703 GCA_964557505.1 uncultured Nitrospiraceae bacterium
CCGACAATCGCCGTTTGACAGAGTTGTGGATACCGTGGATGCAAGTCATCCCAGCCAAACCCCAGCTTGCCGAGCGCCTGAGGGCGGCTGCTCGTCACCAGCAAATCCGCTTTCTCGAGCAGCGTGAGCACGTCCTCGCGGCCCTTTGGGTTCTTCAGGTCATGCGTAACGATCTGCTGCCCTTCCGTCAATTCTCGATACCATGCACGGCTGAACATCGTCATGGGGTCGCCTGCGGGCGGCTCCACTTTCGTCACACGCGCGCCTAACGCGTGAAGCCTCGCGGCGCAGGCCGGCCCCGGCAAATTGATTGCCAGGCTGACGACCTCTAGTCCCTCAAGATAGTGCATCACGCCTTAGGCTGCGGGGGCACATCTTCCGGACGCACCGTCGGCCGGCCCACACTAAAGTAGGTAAACCCTTCCCGCGCCATCGTCCGGCGCGAGTAAATGTTGCGCCCGTCGAAGATCACCTTCGCCCGCATCAACTCGCCCATCAACTGATAGTCCGGCTGCCGGAATTCGTTCCACTCCGTGCACACCGCCAGAGCATCGGCGTCCTTGAGTGCATCATACGGCTTGCGCGCATACTCGACCCGGCCGCCATACATCTCCTGCAATTGGGGAAGCGCTACAGGATCATGCACCGCGATGCGAAGCCCATGAGGCAACAATTCGTCCATGACCTGAAGGGCCGGCGCCTCGCGCAAATCATCCGTCTTCGGCTTGAATGTCGCCCCCCAAATCGCAAGCTTTTTCCCCTCGAAGGCGCTATTGAAGTAATGCGTAATCCGCTGGACAAAACCGCTGCGCTGTTCGCTGTTGACTTGCTCGACCGCGCCCAGCATGTGGCAAGGAAGGCCCATCTGACGGCCCAAGTGCATGATCGCTTTCACGTCCTTTGGCAGACATGACCCGCCATAGCCAAGGCCCGGAAAGAGGTAGCTGGCGCCGATACGGCTGTCCGCCATCACCCCCTCGCGCACCTCGCCTATATCCGCCCCCAACTCGTGGGCAATATTCGCCAGTTCATTCATCATCGAAAGCCGCGCCGCAAGCATCGTATTCATGGCGTACTTGCACATTTCCGCACTGCGGATGCTCATGAAGATGATCGGATTGCCCGTGCGCACGAAGGGGTCATACAACTCGCGCATGATTTCCTGCACGCGCACATCATCGCACCCAATGACCACACGGTCCGGACGCATGAAATCGTCGACCGCCGCGCCTTCCTTCAGAAATTCCGGATTCGACACCACATCAAACGGATGGTCTGTCTCCGCGGCAACCAATTCCCGAATCTTGTCGCACGTTCCTACCGGGCACGTGCTCTTGCTGATGATGATGCGGTAGCCCGTCATGTTCCGCCCAATGTCACGGGCCACGCCATGCACTGCCGACAAGTCCGCCTGGCCGTCCGCGCCGGGGGGCGTGCCTACGCACATGAATACCAGCAGACAATCGCCCACGGCGCTCTTCAGATCCGTCGTAAAGGTAAGCCGCTCTTCCTCGATATTGCGCACCACCAACTCTTCGAGCCCGGGTTCGTATATCGGCAAGTGCCCCTTCTTAAGATTCTCGACGCGCTCGGCGTTGATGTCCACGCAGGTGACCCGGTGACCCGTGTCGGCCAGGCACGTGCCTACCACCAGCCCCACGTATCCGGTGCCAATGACGGAAATCTTCAACGCATCCCCTCCCCTCGCCTTACGATGAGGCGTGAATCGCGATTCTTAATCCCTGATGGATTCCCCTAGCCAAGACTGCCCATACGAACGTAAAAGGCTAGCACACGTTAAAAAAGTGTTCAACCGCGCGGCGGGAGAGGAGGGGGCGCTTTCGCTGCGGCCGCGGCCTGCTGCCCCCATGAGGCGGACCCGGCATAAGTCAAGCGCCGCCACACAAACTCGAACGGGCCATACCGGAACCGCGACAAGATGAGCGGCGACCAGACGAGTTGCAAGGTCCAAATGCCCAACACGACCCCCATCTGCTCGACTCGCTCAAGATGGCCGAACCAGCCCAAGCCATATCCATAAAATAGCGTGGTACAGATGAGCGTCTGCGTCAAATAGTTGGTGAGCGCCATGCGGCCCGTTGCGGCAAAGGCCCGGCGCACAAGTCCTCCCGCGCCTGTCCGGCACCACAACATGACCAGACTAACCCACCCGAACGAGACAATGGGCGCCCCGAGCAGATTCGGCATGCTCGTCATCAGTTTAGTGAACATCGGCTGTTCCAGCCATTGCGCCTCAGTGCTGAAAAGCATCCCCGCGGCCACCAGAGGCATCCCCACAAGAAGGGCCGCAGCAACTCCGCCCCAGTACACCTGCACCGGCGCATTGCCCGTGAACACCTCCCACTTGAGCAGCGCCATTCCAAGCATCATCAGCCCGCCTACCCGCCAAAAAATGACCACGGGAAACGCGCCGGCGTGCAGCCCCAACAATTCGGGAAATCGCCAAGCCGCAATACCAAACCAGCCCCCACGATGAATCTCCAGCGTTTGCTCGATCATCGCCGGAGGCGGGGTAATTTCATCCATTACTTCCCCAATGAGATCCGGCGGCGTCACTTGCAGAACAAGAAGGATCGCCCCAATGATAACGGTCGACAAGGCATAAAAGCCCAACCCGAGAAAAAAGAGGTGCTGCGCCGAAAGCTTGCGCAAGGGAAATAGCAGCATCCCGCTGAGCGCATA
>CAZLBS010000026.1:2713-7964 GCA_964557505.1 uncultured Nitrospiraceae bacterium
GCATAAAAGACAAGCACATCCCCGCGCCAAAACAGATACGCATGAACAAGGCCGATCACCAGCAGCCATGCATTCCGCTGGTAATGTACACGCGCGGCCGGTAAGCCGCGCGCGTCCGCACGCTCCGCTATCAGCACCAGGCTCGCCCCAAACAAGGCTGCGAAAATCGTGATGAACTTCTCACGGGCAAGGAGATACGTGAGCGCCCAGACCCAATAATTGCCCCCGCTCATGTCGCCATACGCATAGGGATTCGTGTACGCCACCCAAGGCATCGAGAAAGCCTTGATGTTCATCGCCAAAATCCCGAGCACCGCCACACCGCGAAGCACATCCAGCGCCTCGATGCGCTTGCCGCTTCCGAACGATGCCCCTATACCAACCCCGTGCATTCTTAAATGTCTGCCATCGTTTACTTTTGCGCCCGAAGTGAAAAAAATGATTGAAACTCGCGGCCATTCGTTTTACACTACGCAAACGTTGTGAAGAAGGAGCATATCACATGGCTTGGAAAGCACTGATGGCGGCCGCCTTGGCCTGCCTCATGATTGTATGCGTGTTCGGATTGTTCGCAGGAGACGCCCACGCACAGTCTGAAAGTAAGCCAAGTTTCTCGGAGCGCAAGGGTTTGTCAGGGCTGCTCGCGGGGAAGAAAGATACCGAAGGCAAAGGCCCCAACAACCTGCAAGTGGCGCTGGGGATTGGGTCGTTTTTCGTCATGATTGCCGTGGTTAAATGGTTATGACCAGGCTGAATTGAATAGAGCATAGCATCTAGTACGCCGCGCGAGCGACGCCTACGATCACACGCGGCTCGCGCACTGGGGTTCTGCGCAGGCGTTGCACAAAGGGTTTGGAGAGCAGGCGCAGGCGGGCATATGGGTGTGCAGGCCCGGCGGCAGCATTCACTGCCCCGCGGCAGGAGTAAAGCGTTGGGCGCCAAGATCCTAGTGTTGGACGACGAGCCCAGCATCGTCGAGGTCGTCAATGACGTCCTGATGCAGCAAGGGCACGAGGTCACCTGCACCACGTCTCCACAGGAAGCGCTGTCGCTGCTCGAGCGAGAAGCCTTCAGCATGCTCGTCACCGATGTCCGCATGCCCAGCATCAGCGGCATCGAAGTCGTCGAACGCGCCCGCCGGCTTGATGCCCGCCTCGCCATTATCATCATCACGGCCGTGCGAGACGTGAATCAGGCCGTGCAAGCCATTCGTCTTGGCGCCGACGACTACGTGCTAAAGCCATTCAATCTCCAGGACCTTGTCGAGGCCGTACAAGTCGCGCTGGAAAAGCGCTCCGAATTAATCGATGCCTTGCAATATCAGAGCACGCTGAAGGAGCGCGTCTCAGCAGCCACCGGCCAGATTGAGCGTGTCAGCAGGGAACTGCGCGACACCAAGGTCTACCTCGAAAACCTCCTGCACAGCACCCGCGATGCAATCGTCACCACCAGTACGGATGGCCGCATCTCGTTCCTGAATCGCGGGGCATTGCAAATGCTCGGCTGGAACGAAGACGAACTTCTCGGCCACCATGCCCACGAGTTCTTCGACGGAGGCGTCTCCGAAACCAACGGCCTCTTGAAGCTGCTCGAAGAGACCGGCGAACCTATTACGCGTGAGACGCGCCTGCGCCATAAAGACGGCAGCTTCGTGCACGTGAGCGTCACCTTCTCCCTCGTGCCTGGAGCAAGCGGCAAGACGGCATCAGTGCTCGCCATCTGCCGCGACATCACCGAGCAGAAGCGGCTGGCCCAAGAACTCCGGGAGTTGAGCCTTCGCGACGGCCTCACCGGCCTGTATAATCAGCGCTATTTCCGGGAACGCTTTCGCGCCGAAGTCGAGCGCGCCCGCCGGCAGAGCCATCCCCTCTCGCTCGTTCTCCTCGACCTCGACAACTTCAAGCCATACAACGACACCTTCGGCCACCTCGAAGGAGACCACGCCCTCGAAGCCGTTGCCGAGGTCGTCAACGAAGTTACCCGAGGCAGCGTCGATTTGGGCTTTCGCTACGGCGGCGATGAGTTTTGCGTCATCCTTACCGAGGCCGATGAACACACCGCGCGGCGCATTGCCGAGCGCATCCGCGAACGCTTCGAAATGCTCGCCATGGAAGGCTTGACCCTCAGCATCGGCGTCATGACCACCAATGGCCAGCCCATGTCGCCCGAGGCCTTCATCCGTGAAGCCGACGCGCGCATGTACCAAGCCAAACGAGATGGCGGAAACCGGGTCTGCTGCGAGGCGGCCACGCAACATCTCCGCCCGCCGCACGCACGCCCCGTCGCCTAGACAGGCCGCCGTTTTGCCGCGTGAACGCATCAGTTTGCGGCGCCCCGCCCAGACACGCTAGCCTTCCGGCTGCCCAGGCCCAATGATGAATACCGTTGCGTAGCGGTTTGGCCTTTTGCACGTTAGGAGAAAGCAGTGAAGTTCGGCATTTGCAGTGAAATTTTCAAAGACTGGAACGACATTGACCGCACGGTAAACTACGTCAAAGAAGTGGGCTACGACGGGCTGGAGATAGCCCCCTTTACGTTCGCCCCATATGTGACCAGCATACCCGCGAGCACCCGCGAGCACATCGTCCGGGCAGCCGCTGCCGCTGAACTCGAAATCGCCGGCATCCACTGGGTCATGATCGGCCCCGAAGGCATGCACCTCACGCACCCAAGCAAAGACGTGCGAGACCGGACCGCTCAATATTGCGTGGACCTCGTCCACTTCTGCGGCGACATCGGCGGAAAAGTCATCGTGTTCGGGTCGCCCAAGCAGCGCAATCTTATGGAGGGCGTCACCTTCGACCAGGGGATGAGCTACGCGCAGGAAGTCTTAGAGCCCATGTTGCCGGTTTGTGAAGAGCGCGGCGTAACCTTCTGCATCGAACCCTTAAGCCACCAAGAAACCAATTTCCTCCAAAACGCCGCCGAAGCCGGGCAACTCGTCGAGCGCATGAGTCATCCCAACTTTCAGATGATTCTCGACGTCAAGGCCATGACCCCTGAACAAGACGACCGCCCGGTGTTGATCCGCCGGCACGCCAACAACATGGCCCACTTCCACGCCAACGACGCCAACCTCGAGGGGCCCGGCTTTGGAGAGGTCGACTTTGGCCCCATCTTTGAAGCCCTTAAGGAAATCAACTATCAACATTATGTAAGCGTCGAAGTGTTTAAGTTCGACGCCGGCCCGGAAGCAATCGCCACGAAGAGCCTCGAATACATGAAGCAATTCGTCTAACCCGCTTCAGGACGCCTCGCCCGGGGGCCTCGGCCGCAGGGCCTTCTCAACCATCTGCACCAACATGTGCGGGCGGTAGGGCTTCTGAATAAACGCCGATATCCCTTCGCCATTGATGCAGTCCGCCGCTTCCGATTCACTGTACCCGCTCGAAAGAATGCAAGGGACTTCGTGGTTCATGGCGCGGATCGCTTGGTACGCCTCGTCGCCGCCCATCACCGGCATCGTCAAGTCGAGCACGACAGCCTCAACGGCCTCGGAGAATTGCTTGAACTGCTCCACCGCCTCCTGTCCGTCTTCCGCTAAGATAACCTCGAACCCTGCGCGGGTCAGCACTTTTCGAGCCACCTCCCGCACGACATCATCGTCGTCAGCCACAAGCACCGTGCCGCCAGCCCGCCGCTCGCCCGCAGCCTGCGGCTCTTCTTGCACCGGCGTCTCGCGAACGGGCATCGCCGGAAACAGCACGCGAAACGCGGTGCCGCGGCCCGGAGCGCTCTCGAGCATCAACGCCGCCCCATGACCGCGCACGATGCCCATCACGGCTGCAAGTCCCAGTCCCCGGCCTGCGAACTTGGTGCTAAAGAACGGGTCGAATATGCGCGCCTTCGTCGCTTCATCCATGCCAATGCCTGTGTCGCGCACCTCGAAATACACATACTCGCCCGCCTCGAGGCCCTCGTTGATCCAAGCAGTCTTCAAGTAGTCGCGGCTGCAATGCTCCACTCCCGCCGACAGGCTGATGATCCCGCTTTCACCCTGCAATGCATCAGAGGCATTCGTAATAAGATTCACGATGATCTGTTGGATTTGGCTCGGGTCGCCTTGAACCCGCGGCACATTATCGGGGCATTCCACGCGCAGTTGCGCCTTCTTCGAAATCGAGACCTCCAGCGAGTGCAGCATCTCGCGCACCAGGCCAGGCAGGTCGATCGAATCCACCACAAATTGCCCTTTGCCCGAATAGGCCAGCAATTGCGTGCATAGGTCCGCGGCCCGCTGACTGCCGCGAACCACATTCTCGAGGCTCCTCCGTGCGGGATGCCCCTCCGGCAATTCCATCTGCGCCAAGTCCGCGTTGCCAAGAATCCCCATCAACAAATTGTTGAAATCATGCGCGATGCCCCCCGCAAGCAGCCCCAAGCTCTCGAGCTTTTGCGTCTGCTGCATCTGCTGGTGGAGCCGAAGGTTCTGTTCCTGGGCCTGATGCAGCTGGGTCACGTCGGCCCCATAAATATGTACGTGGCCGGTTTCTTCAACGTACTGATAGGTCCAAATGAAGACACGCCCGCCGACATGCACCTCGGTACTCTGCACGGGGCATTTCTTTGCGAAGCACTCCGCCTTGAGTTCCTCATTGTTTTGCGGGAGCATGGCGCGCGGGCGCCCTCCCCCTATTTGCTCCAACACGGCCCACGTCCCGGGGTTCACATACACGATGTCGCCCTGGGGATCGACTTCAATAATCGGCGCTGGATTCTTCGTTGGAAACGCTGCAAGCCGTTTCACTTCGCGCTCCGCCGCCAGCCGCTCCGTGATGTCGCGCGCCGTGGACAGCAACAGCTTGCGGCCGTCCCAATCGATCAGCGCCACCCGAACCTCGACCGGAAATTCGTGTCCGCTTCGGGCGCGGTACGTGCTCTCCGTCTGGAAGACTTCGCCTGGCTGCAGCCGGGCCACCCGGCCCTGAATGGCCTCCTTCGTCACGCTCAGATTTAGGTCTGGCAAATACATGCCGGCCAACATCTCCGCCGAATACCCCAAGGTCTCGACGGCCGCGCGGTTCGCGTCCACAATCCGCCCGGCATCATCGTGCAGAATGATGATGTCAGCCGCCTGTTCAAACAGCGCCCGAAACCTTGTCTCGCTGGCACGCAATGCCGCTTCCGAACGCGCCTGTTCCGTCACATCAAACGCAACGCCAATAGCGCCCGTAACCGCACCTGCAGCGTCCAGCATCGCCCGCGTTTGCACATTCACCACATAACCGCTCACCTCGTGTTGAGCACTAAT
>CAZLBS010000026.1:7974-15041 GCA_964557505.1 uncultured Nitrospiraceae bacterium
ACGACTTCATCGTAACGAATCTCGCTCTCCGCGAGCGCAAGTTCCGCCTCCAGTGCTGGCATGTCCGGGAAAATTTCTGCTGGACGCTTGCCGGTAATCTCCCCCTCCGCAAGGCCAAGCGCTGTCATCAACTGGCCCTGCGCAAAGATAATGTAGCCATCGGCATCCATGGCCCAAAGCGCAACAGGTGCGCTCTCTACAAACGTGCGGAGCCGGTGTTCGCTTTCTTGGAGCGCTCGTGCCGCTTCCTTGCGGGCCGTGATATCTTGAAACATCCCCCGCAAGAGGACCACCCGGCCATCCTCCACGACAGGTTCGCCAAGCGCCCGCACGTCGCGCGTCTGCCCTGTCGCCGACACAATGGTCAGTTCATGGTCCCAACAAATCCCCTGCGCAAGCGACGCCCGAATCGAACGCTCGACGCGCTCGCGTGAGTCCGGCGTGTAGAACCGCAACGCCGATTCCAAGTCCGGCTGAAAGGAATGCGGCATCCCGTGAATCCGGTACACCTCATCCGTCCACCGCACGTTGAAGGTATCCGCGTCCAGTTCCCAGCCGCCCACTTGGGCCAGCCGTTGCGTCTCGCTCAATAAGAGGCGGCTCTTGCGCAGCTTGCGCTCGGCCTCCCGGCTTTGCGTGACATCACGCGCGATCCCGATAACCGTTTCCACGCGCCGCCCCTCGCGAAGCTCGGGGGCAAACAACAGCTGATAAACCCGGCTTTCGCCATCCTCGATATGTTCATACTCGACTTGGCGGGCTTGTCCAGAGGCAAAGACTTCATCGAGCGCGGCATCGGCGAGTTCGCCCAACGCGTTTGGAAAGCCCGCTTCCGAGTGCCGCTTGCCAATCGCATCGTCATAGCTGAGCCCCACAGTCTTCGTTACCGCACGGTTGACGAAAAGGAGGCGCTTCTCCCGGTCATAGCGAGCGGCCATGTCCAAGGCGTTGTCCATGATCGCCTGCAGTTGCTCAGAGCGTTCGGCCAACGCCCGCTCGGCTTTGCGCTGCTCCTCCAGGCTGTGATCAATGCCAAGAATAAGCTCGCGCCCGTCATACACGATGCGGGTGGCCACGACCTCCGTGGCGACGATGTCGCCCGATTTCGTGACCAAGCTCCCATGAAAGCGAAGGCGTTCGCCCGCGAGGATGCGTTCCAAACGGGAGGGGACGTACCGGGACGTGTCGGGCCCATCCAGCTCGGCAATCGTCATGTGCTGAAGCTCGGCAACGCTGTATCCCGTTACCCTTGCGGCCATTGGGTTGGCGTAGACGATGGCCCCCGGACGTTCTGCATCATGCGGGTCAATCAGAAAGAGAATGTCCGGGCCCTGCTCCGCGATGGCCCGGAAAACTGCCTCGCTTTGCGCGCGCGCGCGCTTCGCCAAGTGCTGTTCCGTACAATCATGAATGACCACCTGAATGTATTCAGAATGGTCGGCGCCCCCCTGCACCAGGTACGCGTCTTCGTGCACCCATCGTTCATCGCCGTCATGCGTATGGAAATGCCACAGATGGTCGCGCACATGTCCATGCGTGCGGATTAGGCGGCGCATGCTACCGGGCTGCTCGTAGGTGACCAAGCCCGAAATGTTCTCGCCCACGACTTCTTCAGGCGAGTTGAACCGGCTCCCCAACCCCAGAATATCGAACGTCACCCGGTCCAGCCGGAGAATGGCCCCGCTAAAATCATATGCGTACCAGCCGATGCGCGCATACGCAAACACTTCGCTGCGCATCCGCTCCAAGTCCGATCCCGCAGTGTAAGACGGATGGACCGGGTTCATGTCGCATCCTTATCGAAAGGAGACCGCGCCCTCGCCCCAGGCAGCATAACCCTGCGAAGCACGGCAGACCCCTTCACTGAGATGTTTCACTATCGTTGCACTTCGACCGACAGCAGTCCCCCTGCGGCACGGATGACAACGTACATCGCATTCATGACAATTATATCAAGGATTCATTACAGCGACGGGATAAACCCTTTGCCGCCAAGGTAGCTCAACACCTGCTTGGTGCAATCCTCAAGACTCGTACTCGTCGTGTCAATGACCAATTCGGCGTTTTCCGGCTCCTCATACGGAGCAGAAATTCCCGTAAATTCTGGAATTTCACCAGCACGGGCCTTCTTATAGAGGCCTTTCGGATCCCGTTGTTCACACACATCAAGGTCACATTTCACATAGACCTCGACAAATCGCCCCTCCTCTGCGATGGTTCTGGCCTTATCACGGTCGGCCCGGTATGGAGAGATGAATGCCGTCAAATTAATGACGCCCCCGTCGGTAAACAGCTTAGCCACTTCGCCGATACGCCGAATGTTTTCTTCCCGATCCGCCGGGGAGAACCCCAAGTCTTTGTTGAGGCCGTGCCGAATGTTGTCCCCATCCAGCACATAGGTGCGGCAGCCCATTTCATACAAGGCATTCTCGACCGCGTGGGCCAGGGTTGATTTCCCCGAGCCACTCAGCCCTGTAAACCAAAGCGTACAGGCCTTGTGCCCTGCCTGCTCCTCACGATGATCACGCGTGATGTCCGCATGATGCCAGGTGATATTCGTCGCTTTGATCTGATCCGCCATGGTGAACTGCCTTTCTGCCGTGCAATGGTCCTCTGCAGGGATCCTCGAATTATGCCCAGAAAACATGCGAGCGCAAAGATAGCACATCGATTACGTTAGCCGCGACGCGCTTTGGACACGGGGCCCCGCCGAGAGTAGACTAGCGCTTTGACTACCGAAAGGAGCGCCGCACCCTATGGCAGCAGGGGATAAGCCGCTGGTTGGCGTCATTATGGGCAGCACTTCGGATTGGGACTGCATGCGCCATGCCCACGAGATCCTGGATGAATTGCAAGTGCCGCATGAGTGCAAGGTCGTCTCCGCGCACCGCACGCCTGACCTCATGGCCGACTACGCGAAACAGGCAGAATCGCGCGGATTGGAGGTCATCATCGCAGGTGCGGGCGGCGCCGCTCATCTCCCGGGCATGACGGCGGCACACACCCTCGTGCCCGTCTTGGGCGTGCCCGTGCAATCGAAAGCGCTGAACGGACAGGACTCGCTGCTTTCCATCGTCCAGATGCCCGGCGGCATACCAGTCGCCACACTCGCAATCGGCGCGCCAGGCGCAAAGAACGCAGGCTTGCTGGCGGCGGCCATGCTCGCGGCCTCACGCCCAGACTTGCGTGAGCGGCTTCGTGCATGGCGCGAGGCCCAACGAGATCACGTCCTTGGAGCGAGTCTGCCCCCCGAATGAACAAGAAGCCGATTCTTCCAGGGGCCACCATCGGCATTCTCGGCAGCGGTCAACTGGGCCGCATGTTTGCCTTGAAGGCGCGCCGCATGGGCTACCGCGTACACACCTACTCCGCTGACACCGACACCCCCACCGGGCAAATCGCCGATCGCGAATGGCGGGCCCCCTATGAAGATTTGGATGAAGTCCGCCGCTTTGCCCGCGAAGTCGACGTCATCAGCTTTGAATTCGAGAACGTGCCAAGCGAAACCACGAGGGCTGCGGCTGAGCATGCGCCCGTGCGGCCCGATGGCGCTGTGCTTCATACAACCCAAAACCGCTTGCGCGAAAAGACCTTTCTCCAGAAGCACGGCGTGCCGGTGACCCCCTTTGAAGCGGTCACGACCCTTGATGAGTTGAAACGCGCCATCGAAAGCATTGGGCTGCCCGCGGTGCTCAAAACCGCGGGATGGGGCTATGACGGCAAGGGACAAGTCCGCATTGACGCCCCCGAAAACGCTGCGCACGCCTGGGAGCGCTTGGCCGGAGCCGAAGGCGTATTGGAAGGATTCGTCGACTTCCAGCATGAAGCCTCCGTCGTCGCGGCGCGGGGATTAGACGGCTCCTTCGCACATTACGGGCTGCTCGAGAATCTCCACCAGCATCACATTCTCGACTTGACCATCGCGCCCGGACGGCTCGACCCATCGCTCGAGCCAGAAGCGATCGAGATTGCACGAAGCATTCTAGACGCCTTAGACGTTGCCGGCGTGCTGTGCGTCGAATTCTTCGTGACTAAGACGGGCAAGTTGCTCGTCAATGAACTCGCGCCAAGACCCCACAATAGCGGCCACGTCACCTACGACAATTGCACCACTAGCCAATTCGAACAGCAATTGCGAGCGATCTGCGGTTTGCCCCTTGGCTCGACACGCCGCCTTTGTCCGGCGGCCATGGCAAATCTGCTCGGAGACCTATGGCACGGCGGCGAGCCCCAATGGCAAAACGCGCTCGCCTATAGAGACGTCAAGCTCCATCTCTACGGCAAAGCTCAGCCGCGGCCAGGCCGAAAGATGGGCCACCTCACCGCCCTCGCAGATACTGCCCAGGATGCCGTCCATCAAGCGCGGGCCGCGCGGGCCGCCCTCACCGAACCTACCGGACGGTAGCGCCTGCATAAAAATTCAGGGCTTCTAAAAATTCTTGTACTTTCGGGCGGCAGCGAAATAAATGCCCGCCCCACGCCCGTTTCTCTGCACGTCGCGACACGTTCAGTATCTCCAACGCAGTCACCTATATCAACCCCAGTGGATGGAAGGTTAACCAATGATGAATGTCGTACGTATCAGTGCAGGTATCGCCACGGCGGTTCTATTGTCTGCCGCAATGCCTGCTCAAGCCGAATACTCGAAGGCGGACGGAAACACCATCGTCGATGTGGCCAAAGAGGCGGGTTCTTTCGAGACCCTCTTGACCGCTGCTAAAGCCGCCGGATTGGCAGAAACGTTGATGGGCGAAGGACCATTCACCGTTTTCGCGCCGACAGACGAAGCCTTTGAGAAGCTTCCGGAAGGCGTCATCCCAGCGCTGCTCGAAGATACCGAGAAGCTCAAGAGCATCCTCCTCTTTCATGTCGTTAAGGGCGAGGTGATGGCGGAGAAGGCGGTCACGCTCGACAGCGCGCCCACCGTGTTCGGACAGCCTGCCCCAATCGAAGTGAAGGATGGGAAGGCCTATATCGCCGGAGCTGAAATCGTTCAGACCGATATCGAGGCGAGCAATGGCGTGATTCATGTCATCGACAGCGTGATGATGCCGAAAGACATTGTTGGCGTAGCTGCCGCGAATGAAAGCTTCTCGACGCTTGTAACGGCCGTAACCGAGGCGGGTCTCGTCGAAACGCTCCAAGGCGAAGGCCCGTTCACCGTGTTCGCGCCGACCAATGAAGCCTTCGCCGCGCTTCCCGAGGGAACGCTGGAAGCAGTCCTGGCAGACAAAGACAAGCTCACGGCCATCCTGACCTATCACGTCGTACCGGGCAAGGTTACGGCCGCGGACGTTGTGGGCGTTGACGAAGCGCCGACCGTGCAGGGCGACACCATCACGGTGACGGTAGAAGACGACACGGTTATGGTCGACAATGCCAAGGTCGTAGTCACAGACATCATGGCTACAAATGGCGTTATCCACGTCATCGACGCTGTGATCATGCCTGACATGGATGCGAAGACCGCCGGCTACTAGCGTTCATTACGCGCGCGCGTTAGCGATATCTCCACAATCATCCATCTCCCGCGCCCGGGCACGCGGCCGCTGCCCGGGCGCAATCTGTTTACGGCGCCGCACTCCCAGCGTTCAGCCCAATCTGAATGCTCGCGCCCTCGCGCGAATGGTTTTCTATTAGCGCTCCGCCGGGCATGAGATTGCCAATCACTGTTGCTGCCCGGACGCGCGCGCCTACTCGGATTTTTATGTGGTCCCGGCGCTCCGTATCGAAATCATTGTGAGCGATAATCGCGCGCCGGCTATTGACGTCAAGGCACGGCGCGCCCTCCTCATCTTGGTCCCAGCCGCTGAAATGGCAACTGTTAAAGAAAACCGTGCCCACGCCTTCAACCTTCGCGTGCGAATCGAGTCCGTCTACAGCCCAAAAACCAGTCCCGGTGAACTTCACCGGCCCGCGGTTTCGACGCCCCACGATGACGCGCGACATCATCATGCCGTTTACAAACGAAATGCCCGAGTTCTGCATGACGGCATCGACACGCACTGCCTCTTGAGTCAGATCCATGTAGGCATTGGTATAGACGCCGCTGCCGCCACCGCCTAAACCATCGCCGCCCCCTTCTTCCAAGCCGCCCGATATGAAGTGCATGCCAGTCTTGTAGAAGATGCTGAACAGATTCAGCCCCATTTGACCATCGGTCCGCCCAAAGATAAACGCCGTCCCGTTCTCTTTAGTGAACTCCCACAATGGACTCTCAGGATTCGTGTCCCAAAACGGCCAGAAATGCACATTCTCGATCCGGCCGACATCGTAGCAGCGGTTGATGTACAGGCCCCGCTTCAAGGCGTGGGCGTATAAGCCGTCAATGTAATGCCGGCCTGCGGGATGGGTGCCAAAATCAACGGCTTGGTAGGGATTCACAATCGTCACATGAATGAGGCTGACGTTGTCGGCGCCTCCTTTGGCCGCGCGAATCGTCCAGGGATAAGGCGCCGGAGGGTTCGCCTTCACCTGCTCGGGATAGTAAATGAGCAACCCCTTCAGCGTGCTGCTCGTATTCATCGTGATGAAGGGCGTCCCCGCGGCATCGCCCTTGCCTGGATATGCCAGCAATACGCTGCCGCCGCCGGGCGGATCGCCACGGTGCGGCGCTTCCCAAATCCCCTCGAGCGTGACGTTGGCTGGAATGGTCAATTCGCCTTCGCAGCGGTAGCGGCCCGGCCCCAAAAACACGCTGCCGCCCCCTGCCGCGCCAGCCGCGTCCAAAGCCTGCTGAAGCGCACCCGTGTCATCCGTCTCTCCGTCGCCCTTGGCGCCATGGCTGCGAACGCCGGCGGCATGTGAAGCCGCTTCGCCCCAAGCCGGTATACACACCAACGCCAAACAAACAATGCGTATCATCATGACGCCTTTTCTCCCACGTGAATGCCCCGCCGGTATGGTATGCTCGAAACGGGAACTGGGGCGAATCGCCGAATGGAGTGCAGCCACGCATGACGCAATCAATGCTCGCTATAGCGCTATGCCTCGGATGTGCCGCCCTGCATCAATGGACGCCAGCCGAAGTCGATGCCCGGCTGGCTTCGTTGCACGAGGCCGGCGCT
>CAZLBS010000027.1:0-1172 GCA_964557505.1 uncultured Nitrospiraceae bacterium
GGCCAGCCGCCGGAAAGCGCGACCATCGACCCGAACAACCTCATTATCGCCTCGAGCCACATGAAGTGCGCCGCATTTGAAATCCCCTTCAAGGAGGGGGAAGCATTCGGCCTGGACGCGGCAAGCACCCGCGAGGTGCTGGACTATCTCTGTGAACAGCAGATACTCCGCAAGGCGCGGAATAAGTATCACTGGAGCAACGATGCTTATCCCGCTGAGGACATCTCGCTGCGCACCGCGGCGCCAGGCAATGTGGTGATCCTCGACACGTCGCAGAACGGGCGGGTCATCGGGGAGATTGATCTGTTCGCGGCCCCCGTCGAGGTCTACCGCAACGCTATCTACCTGCACCAGACCCAGCAATACACCATTGATGAACTGGACCTGGAAGACCGCAAGGCCTATGCACGCCCGGTGGAGGTGGACTACTACACCGATGCCCAGATCAAGGTCGACCTGAAAGTGCTGCAAGTGGATGCGGCCGATGACGCGGGCGCCGCCACGAGGCAGCATGGAGAGGTCAGCGTCACCTGGCTGCCGAGCATTTACAAAAAGATCAAATTCGGCACGCATGAGAACGTGGGTTGGGGAGAGATCGACTTGCCCGAATCCACCATGCACACGGCCTCGTATTGGATCGATTTTCCGGAGGACATGCACGAGCGCCTGGGCTTGAAGCGGGAAGACCTAGGCGGGGCGCTGCATGGCTTGTCGCGTGCGTTGCGGACGGTTGCGCCCGTACAGGTGCTATGCGACCCGACGGACATTCGCGCGCTGGGCATGCTCCGTTCTCCCTTTTCCGAGCGGCCGGCCGTCTTTCTGTATGAGACCTACCCCGGCGGGGCCGGCTTCAGCGAGAAGCTCTATGCGCATCACCAGCGTCTGCTCGAGGCGGCCATATCGCTCATCACCGATTGCCCCTGCAAAGAGGGCTGCCCGAGTTGCGCAGGCCCGGCGCTCGAAGTCGGCGAGCGCGGAAAATTTGCCAGCGCCCAGCTCGCGCGGCATGCGCTTGGCCTCGAGCTGTTGCCCGATCCGGCGGCATCCCAAACGACGGCCCTGGCCCCCGTGCGGCCAGCCGAAGCAAACGGGTAAACTCCCCCGGATGAACACATGCCGGTGCGCGCGCCGAATTGGGGCTGGGGAGCCTTACGCGGCGCCGCACGTTTTTC
>CAZLBS010000027.1:1182-3440 GCA_964557505.1 uncultured Nitrospiraceae bacterium
CAGTTCGGCTGCTTGTCGGTGGTGTTTCTGCTTGGCGCTTTTTTCGCGTCGCTGATCTGGGCGGGCAATGGCGCCTGGCGCTACATGGATTTTCAGCGGCCTTCGGTGCGCTTCGACAAGCCGGTCAATCAGCCGCTGCCCGCGCGTCTCAACCCCCGCGTTCAAGAAGCCCTCGCAACCTGGGAAGCGCTGACCCCGTCTGAGCGCGAGCAATACCCCACCCCGTATCACGTCTACGTCGACACGCCGCACCCGGGCACGTTCGAGGGGGACTATGTGGTGGCGCTGTGCTTCAGCGGGGGCGGCGTCCGCGGGTCCGTCTTCGGCACGCACATCGTCAAGCAGCTCATGGAAATGGGGGATGTCATCGTCGATGCGCCCGAGGGCGAGGTGCGCATCGACCTGTTCGAAGAGATCGACTATGTGACCGGCGCCTCGATGGGGGCGCTGCCGGCGATTGCCTTTGTGCGGGCCATGGCCGGCGGCGGGCCCGCCCACTTGCAGTTCGACAATTGGCCAAACGGCTTCAATCAGATGCAGGTGTATGCGCCGATGCTCGAGGATCTCGCGCCGCGCGTGGGCGTGTGGAGCCGCGATCTGCTGCTCGAAATGAACACCCGGCCAACCATGGGCGGGGCCTTTGCACACCTCTTCTTCGAGGGCGAGCCGGTGGAAGTCGGCAGCGGCCTTACCTTCGGCGATCTGCCAAGCACGCCCGTACTCATCCTTGGGTCCATCATTATCGATTATCCGCATGCCCCCATGCTGCAGACGCGCTTGCCTTTGCGCTATGCGCTTTACGACCGCAAGCCGCATGACTGGTATTTCGGCATTCAGACCTTCGAGAGTTTCCGGTCGGACCCCATGCAGCATCCGCTGGGAGACGCCATGTACAACGCATTTTCCTGGCCAGGCTTCATGACCGCCGGGCGCATGGAAGCGCTGGAGGAAACCCCGGACTGGGTGTACGAAACCATCGATGGCGAAGAAAAGGCGCGCCTGCACCACGCCTTCAATCAGAAATATCTCGAAGGCATTTACAGCCTGAAGGACGGCGGCATGGTCGACAACCGGGGGGTACGCTATGTGCATGACTTGTTCGTCGAAATGCGCAACAGCGGGGCGTATGCGAATCCGCCGCTCATCCTCGCGATGGATGCGCGCAACGTCGAAGTGACCCCGCCCATGCCTGGCACCGATCCCGGCAGCGTCTTCGCAAAGGGCTGGGTCGATGAATTGAACCTCGCATTCCGGGCCATCTTCCAAGTGGCGCAGCTCAGCATGGATCCGCTCTATCAGCAGGCCGTCGAGCACGGGCATTACCAGTGGGCGCGTTTCCGCTACTTGGATTGGATGAACTACCTGGCGTTCGAAGGCGAGCCCGACCCGCCCGAGCTGACGTATCTCAAGGAGCTGTGCGAACAACATCCCGAATTCCGGGACTTCGACGAATGGCTCCAGCATTTCCCTACGCTCGCCAGCACGCTCGATCCCATAACCCAGCGCGACTTCGACGCGTGCATTATTGCCGCGCAGTTCGCGGCCTGGCTGAAAAAGGATGCTATTCTCGCGTGGGCATCGTCGCTGCATGACGGCGCGCCCGCCCGGTTTGAACACGAGTTGCCGCCGATTCCATAGGAGGTGCCGAACGCGTCATGGCCGACATGAAAGCCAAGCTTGCCGCATTGACCAGCGCGGCGCCCGGCGTGACCACGGGGGAGACCTGGCGCAAAAAACTCGAGCAGATGGCCGAGGCCCGCCAGCGCGGCGAATACGAAGTAGCCAAATGCCTCGAGGGCGAGATCATCGGCAGCGAAGAGGACGGCTTCTTTCTGCTGCGGCAGGAATTCCCGCTGGACCATGCCCATGGCATCATGCCGCTCGGCGCGGTGCTCGAGACGCAAGGCAAGGAAATCGCTTTCGCCGCGCGCGATGACGGACTCGAGACCTTCGATCCCCGCACCACTTTCTTCGTCGACACCGAGAGCACGGGATTGATGGGCGGCGCGGGCACTACGCTCTTCCTCATTGGCGCGGCCTACTTCGCCGACGACAAGCTCCGGCTCGACCAGTGCTTCATGCGCGACTTCGACGACGAAGAGCCCATGCTCGAATTTCTGCGCGAGGTGTTTCGCGGCTGCGAGACCCTGGTGAGCTACAACGGCAAAAGCTTCGACCTGCCGCTCCTGCGCACCCGCTTTATTCAGAACCGCATCCCCTTCGCGCTCGACAGCGTGGCGCATTACGACCTGCTCCAT
>CAZLBS010000027.1:3450-14950 GCA_964557505.1 uncultured Nitrospiraceae bacterium
GTGTATAAGCGCCGCCTGCAGAATTGCAGCCTCACCAATATCGAGCGCAACGTGCTCGGCTTGACGCGTACCGGCGATGTCGACAGCGCCCTCATCCCGCGGCTCTGGCTGGATTACCTGCGCACGCGCGACGCGCGCCCGCTCAAGCCCGTGTTCTACCACCACGCCATGGACATCCTGTCGCTCGTCACGCTCACGGCATGGGTCGCCAAATGCATGGCCGAGCCCGGCGGCAACGGCTTCGAGCACGTGCAAGACAAGCTCAGCTACGCCCGCCTCAAGCACAAGGAAAAGCGCTGGGAGGAATTGCTCGCGCTCACCCGGCAATTGCTCGAGGCCGGCGCCATCGAGCGCAATGAGCTATATGAGACGCTCTGCCTCCAGGCCGAGGCCTTCAAGCGGCTCAACGATTTCCCCGCCATGGCCGAAACCTGGGAGTACGCCCGCCGCGAATTCCCCCGCGCCCCAGAGCCCCCCCTCGAACTCGCCAAATACTACGAACACCGCGCCAAAGACATCCCAAGAGCCAAACAAATCACCGAAGAAACCCTCAGCGCCTTAAAAACAAGACAAGCCCTAAGCAACAACGACCTCCTCTGCGCCCAAGAAATCACCGCCTATGAGCACAGGCTGGCGAGGCTCAGCAAGAAGCTTGGCCGCCATACAACCCACTCGCTCGTAGACTTCGACTCGGGAACGCAATAGGCGCCAGGCGTTCCGGGGCGGCCCGCCTGTCACGGCAATGCGCATATCGCCTATTGTTTGGGATGCGATGTGTGTAAAGGGTAATGGGCTTTGATTCTAACGATTACGAATACGACTCCCGTGGCGACGGACATGGGGTATCTGCTGCATAAGAATCCAGCGCGGGTACACCGGGTCGAGATGCCCTTTGGCGTGGCGACCGTTTTCTATCCCGAGGCGGAAGAAGAGCGCTGTACTGCGGCGCTGCTTGTCGATGTGGACCCCGTGGGCTTGGTGCGCAAGCGCGATGCGAGCACGGCGTTTCACTACGTGAATGATCGCCCGTATGCCGCGTCGTCTTTTCTGAGCGTGGCGCTGGGTCGTGCTTTCGGCACGGCGATGAATGGGCGGTGCAAGGACAAGCCTGAGTTGGTCGAGCAGCCGCTTGCACTCACGGTGACTATACCAGCGCTGCCCGTGCCGGGTGATGGCGCGCTGCTGCACGAAGTATTCGAGCCCTTGGGATACTCTGTCACTGCCAATCGCGCCACGCTCGATGAGCAGTTTCCCGAGTGGGGCGAGAGCAAGTACGCGCATGTCACGCTCTCTGGCGAAGTGACGGTACGCTCGCTCTTGCAGCACCTCTATGTCCTCATCCCTGTGCTCGACAATGACAAGCACTACTGGATTGGCGACGACGAGGTGCAGAAGCTGCTCGCGAAGGGTGGCGAATGGTTGCCCGCGCACCCTGCCAAGGAACTCATCTCGAGGCGCTACCTGGCGCATCGGCGCTCGCTTGTGCGGCAGGCGCTGGAGCAACTCACTCCGGAAGAGGCCGCCGAAGAGGAAGTCGCTGAGGCGAAGAAGGATCCGGCGGAGGAAGCGCTTGAGAAGCCCCTCTCGCTCAACGAGCAGCGCTACCGCAGGGTGATGGCCGTGCTTGCGGAGAGCAACTCCCGCTCCGTCGTTGACCTCGGTTGCGGCGAAGGCAAGCTCTTGGCGCGTCTCTTCAAGGAAGAGCAGTTCGACAAGGTTGGCGGCATGGATGTATCCCCCCGCGCGCTCGACATTGCCGCGCGCCGCATCAACCTGAATCGCGTGAGCGATCGACAACGCGAGCGTCTCCATCTCTTCCAAGGGTCGCTGCTATATCGAGACAAGCGCCTGTCCGGATATGACGCCGCATGCCTCGTCGAGGTCATTGAGCACATGGACCCTCCACGCTTGGCCGCGTTCGAGCGCACGGTCTTCGCGAACGCGCGTCCGCAACTACTCATCGTCACGACGCCGAACATCGAGTACAACGTGCGCTTCGAGACCTTGATTGAGGGCAAGCTACGGCACGGCGATCACCGATTCGAATGGACTCGGCACGAGTTCCGCGATTGGGCCGATCGCGTGGCCAGCTCGCACGGCTATGCCTACGAGTGGCGCCCCATCGGCGACGAAGCTGCAGAAGTAGGGCCGCCGACACAGATGATGCTATTCACACGCGCCGAGGCGGGATCCTCGTGAACATCGAGATCCCCAAGAGTTGCGTAGTCGCGCTGATAGGGCCGTCGGGAAGTGGCAAGTCTACCTTTGCCGCAAAGCACTTCGCGCGCACCGAGGTGCTCTCCTCCGATTTCTTCCGGGGCCTTGTGGCGGATAACGAAAACGCGCAGCATGCAAGTCAGGCAGCCTTCGACGCGCTCTACTATATCGCGGGAAAGCGGCTCGAGTCGGCGCGATTGACGGTCATCGACGCGACCAACGTGAACAAGGAAGACCGCGCGCGAATCCTCAAACTGGCACGCGAGCATGACCTTCAGGCCGTCGCGCTCGTGCTGAATTTGCGTCAGGAGGTTTGCCGCGAGCGCAACAAGTCACGTCCCGATCGTGACTTTGGTCCGCATGTGATCGCGCGCCAGCATCAGGCGATGCGCCGCTCGTTGAAAGGGCTTCGGCGTGAGGGCTTTCGCCATGTGCACTTCCTGAACTCGGAAGAGGAGATCAACTCACTCTCGATAGAGCGGGTGCCGTTGTGGACCGACCGGCGCGATGAGCATGGGCCATTCGACATCATCGGCGATGTGCATGGCTGCTTCGGTGAACTGACTGCGTTGCTGACCGAGCTTGGCTACCACGTCGATGGGCATTCGGCCTCGCCGCCGGAAGGGCGACGGGCTGTGTTCGTCGGCGACCTCTGCGATCGCGGGCCGGATACTCCCGGCTGCTTGCGGCTTGTAATGAACATGGTGCGTGAAGGCGCCGCACTGTGCGTGCCGGGCAATCACGACATCAAGCTGTTGCGCAAGCTCAACGGAAAGAACGTGAAGCTTACCCACGGCCTTGCCGAGAGCATGGAGCAGCTTGAGAAGGAGCCCTCTGAGTTTCTCGAAGAAGTGCGGCAATTCATCGATGGCTTGGTAAGTCATTTCGTGCTGGATGACGGCAAAGTCGTCGTCGCGCACGCGGGCATGATCGAGCGCTACCAGGGGCGTGCTTCCGGGCGCGTGCGAGAGTTCGCGCTCTATGGCGAGACCGCGTGCGAGTCCGACGAGTTTGGCCTGCCCATTCGCTACAACTGGGCATCGGACTATCGCGGAGAAGCGATGGTCGTCTATGGGCACACGCCCGTGCCCGAGGCCGATTGGCTCAACCGCACCATCAACATCGACACGGGATGCGTCTTCGGCGGCAAGCTTACGGCATTGCGCTATCCGGAGTGTGACCTCGTGTCAGTGCCTGCCGAGCGCATGTACGCCGACCCCATTCGCCCGCTCGCGCTGAACGCGCCGGGCAGTGATAGGCCGGGCGATCTGCTCGACATCGATGACGTCACGGGCAAGCGCATCGTGCATACGCGGCTCCGTGGCAATGTCACCATTCGAGCCGAACTGGCAACATCCGCGCTGGAGGTGATGAGCCGCTTCGCCGCCGACCCGCGCTGGCTCATCTACCTTCCCCCGACCATGTCGCCGCCGGAAACGTCAAATGAGCCTGAGTTTCTTGAGCATCCGCGCGAGGCTTTCGCACATTTTCGCGCACACGGTGTCGAGCGCGTCATCTGTGAAGAGAAGCATATGGGTTCGCGGGCTGTCGTCATCGTGTGCCAAGACAAGGAGACTGCTGCGCGCCGCTTCGGTATCGCGGACGAGCGCAGCGGCATAGTCTATACACGGACCGGCCGCCCCTTCTTCAATGACCACGCAAAGGAGGATGAACTCCTCTCACAAGTTCGCGAGGCCGTCACGCGTGCTGCGCTGTGGGAAGGACTAGCAACGGATTGGCTCTGTCTCGACTGCGAGTTGATGCCTTGGTCGGCGAAGGCGCAGGCGCTGCTCACGCAAGACTACGCGCCCCTCGCGGCGGCGGGACTCGCTACATTTTCATTCTCCCAAGAGCAGCTGCGTATGGCCTCCGAGCGCGGACTTGATGTGGCCGAACTTGCCGAATCGATCGACGCCCGGGCCGAGTCCATCGCGCGCTACCGATACGCATACCGAAACTACTGCTGGCCTGTCGAGGGCTTGAGCGATCTTCGCCTCGCGCCATTCCATGTATTGGCGGCGGAGGGCGCTGCATTCGCCGACCGTGATCATGCCTGGCATATGGACGTTATCGGCCGCCTGCGCGAGGCTGACACAAGCGATCTGCTATTCCAGACCACTCACCGATACGTTGACCTTGCGGATGAGGCGAGCGAGAAGGCCGCGACGGATTGGTGGTTGAGCATGACCGAGTCCGGGGGCGAAGGCATGGTCGTGAAGCCCATCGACTTTGTGGCCACCGGGCCGAAGGGGCTGGTGCAGCCGGCGGTGAAGTGCCGGGGGCGGGAGTACCTTCGCATTATTTATGGGCCGGAGTATTTGTTGCCGGGGAACTTGGAGCGGCTGCTGCGGCGGAATGTGAGCCGGAAGCGTGGGCTGGCGCTGCGCGAGTTCGCGTTGGGGGTGGAGGCGTTGGAGCGCTTCGTGCGCGGGGAGCCGTTGCACAAGGTGCATGAGTGCGTGTTTGGGGTGTTGGCGCTGGAGTCGGAGCCGGTGGACCCGCGGCTTTGAGGGTGTGGCTCAGGGGCGCGTGATGCCATGCGAGTGGGTTGTTTGGGCCAAGCGAGAGTGGGGGTATTTCGGACGTATGCCGCGAATTCCCCTGCGCCCCCCAGCCCCCCCTCGAACTCGCCAAATACTACGAACACCGCGCCAAGAATATCGCCCGTGCCGGCGAACTCTGCCAAGAAGTCCTGAGCGCCCTGCGCACCCGCCAAGCCCTGAGCGGCAACATCAACCTCTGCCAAGCCGAAATCACTGCCTATGAAAAGCGCCTGGCGAGGCTGAAGCGGAAGCTGGAGCGCGCCGGGGCCGCGCTCCCAGGCTCCAATCTGGATGCGTGCTAAGGCTTCAAGCGCTCTCCGCGGTCATTGCAAGTATCGTTCAATCAGCTGTCCTATAACGTACGGTAAAGCGGGGCAACACAGAGGAAACGGGGCGTGCATATGCGTGTCTGAGCTATTGGTATTCTGGGGCTTGAGCACCGGTGGAAAGGCTGCTATCCTGACGCTGCTTCAATAAGGAGGGGCGATGATTCGGATGCCAGTGGAGTATGTCATTTGCGCTGATGTTGGGGTGGTGGTGTCGCGGTGTCTTGGCACGGTGAACACGGAAGATTTGGTGCAGCATCAAGAAGACTTGCGGGCGGATGCAAGCTTTCAGCCGGACTACAATCAGTTGCTTGATTTCGAGCAGGCGCAACGGCTGCAGCTGGACACGAACGGCATCAAGGTGCTGGCCTCGCGCAATCCATTTTCGTCTGGGTCGAAGCGCGCCTTCGTGGTGCATCCGGATTCGCCCGTGGCCTACGGCTTCATGCGGATGTACCAGATCCTGACGTCGGATCATCCAGATGAATTGCGCGTTCAGTTCAACGATATCGAGGCCGCCTGCAAATGGCTGGGGGTCGAGCCGGACTGTTTGAAGCGCTCGTAGGGCTCAGCTACACAATGCCCGCGCCCGCGGGCGCCGCCGCGCCCCGCATTTCGCTCACGCATTCGCGGTAGCCGGAAGCGCGGTATGTAGCGATGGGATCGATGGGGGCGTTGTGGCGCAGCCGCACCTCGGCCAGCAGGGGGGAGACGTCCGTCTCGAAGGCGGTCTTCAGAACCTGCTCGGCGATGACCGGATCATTCTCTTCTTGCGCCGCCTGCAGGGCCTTGAAGTCGACGAGCAAGGCCTTGGTATATGCCCGGTGAATCTCCACCGCGGATTGCACAAGGTCCTCGATCGGGTCTTTGAGATTGTGCGACTGATCGATCATGTAGGCGGGATTGAAGTCTTTTATCTTCTTGTCATTGCCGGCATCGACGAGTTCCACGAAAATGAGGAACAGTTGATAAGGCTTTATGGAGCCGGTGCTGAGATCGTCGTCGGCGTATTTGGAGTCGTTGAAGTGGAAGCCGCCGAGCTTGCCGGCCTGGATGAGCCGGGCGACGACCATCTCGATATTGCAATTGGGCAAGTGATGGCCGAGGTCGACCAGGCACTGGGCCTTAGGGCCGAGGGCATTGGCGATCATCATCGAGGTGCCCCAGTCCTGCACCACGGTGGAGTAGAAGGCCGGCTCGAAGGGCTTGTGCTCGGAGAAGATGCGCCAGTCCTTGGGCAGGGCTTTGTAGATGGCCTGCATGGAATCGATGGTGCGCTCGAGGGCGGCGCGCATGTGCTGTTGCCCGGGGAAACTGCCGCCGTCGGCCAGCCACACGGTGAGGGCCTGCGAGCCGATCTCCTTGCCGAGTTCGATGCACTCGATGTTGTGTTCAATCGCCTGCTTGCGCACCGACTTGTCGGTGTGCGACAGCGAGCCCCACTTGTAGCTGTACTTCTGCCCGGGGTGGTCTTGGAAGGTGTTGGAATTCATGGCGTCGAAGGCGAGGCCGAGGGTCTTGGCGTGGCGCTTGAGGCCTTTGGGGTCGTCGGGCTTGTCCCAGGGAATGTGCAGGGAAACGCGCGGGGCGACCGTCGTGAGGTCGTTGACGGCGGCGGCATCGATAAGTTTCTCGAAGACGCCGCGCGGCTGCCCGGGGATGGGGAACCGCCCGAAACGGGTGCCGCCGGAGCCAAGTCCCCAGGATGGAACGGCCACCTCGAGCCGGCCCGCCTGTTTCAGCACGCGCTCGGTATCGATGCCCCGGCGCGCCAGCATCCCGGCGACGGCTTCAAAATCTTGCCGGTGCCGCTCGAAGCGGGCGCGGTTTTCGCGGTCGATGACGGCTGGCGAGATGCGTTCGGTCGACATCGGTACGCGGTCCTTATGCGGTTGGACACGAGTATGCGGTGCGCGGACTCTTTCTGTCGAATCCACGCATACGCCGCCGCCGAATGTGGAACGCCCCCAGAGGGGTGGGCTTACTTCTTCTCTTTATGCACCGTGTGCTTGCGCAGCACCGGGTTATACTTCTTCAACTCGATGCGCTCGGTCGTGTTGCGCACATTTTTGATGGTGTGATACCGCGAGGTGCCCGGCGCCTCCGTGCACTCCAGAATCACCTGCACGCGATTTTCCTTGCCCTTGGCCATAGTACGTCCGCCGTTCGTTGCCTGAGATGAATGCCTGAATGCCCGTCCTTGCCAGACGGCCCCATAGCATAGCGCGTACGGCGGGCAATGTCCAGCCCCGGTTGCATGCCCTATTCCACCGCGGCGGCACGTAGTCCTGCGAGAAAGCCGCTGCCGTCCCGCTTAGCGCAAGGACCAGAGACGCCATGCCACGCGCGCCCATGGCGCCTACTCCGGCTTGAGCGGCTTTTGCGTGCGGTACTGCACCAGCCGCACGATGCCCGGGAAGAAGCGGTTGAAGGCCACCGCGGCTTTGCCATGCTTGGTGATGACCGCCTCGGCTTTGCGCCGGTAGATGGCGTTGACCATGTGGCGCGCGGCGGTGTCCGTCGGCATGACCAGCCAGCCGGGCGCCGGGTCCTTGGCCCCTTCCCGGATTTCCCCCTGATTGTTCTTGTAGCGGATTTCGCTGTCGACGAAGCCGGGATTAATCAGCGTGACCGAGATGCCTTCGCGGTGCAGCTCCGGCCCAATGGCATCGGCCAGACCGCTGACCGCGAATTTGCTGGCGGCGTAGGCCGAGACCGCCGGCGTGCCGATCCGGCCGGATACGCTGCCCATCAGGCCGATGCGCCCCTTGACCTCGCGCAAATAGGGATACGCTGCGTAGAGCGTGTCAAGCAGCCCAAAGAAGTTGGTCTCGAATTGGCGCCGGTATTCGGCGGTGCTGAGTTTGCGAAAGGGGCCTGCAATGCCGAAGCCGGCGTTTGCCACGCAGACATCGAGACTGCCAAAGGTTTCGGCGCAAGCCGCGCAAGCGGCATCGAGCCGGGCCCGGTCGTTGACATCGCCCTCGAGGACGAGGGATTTGGCCCCGGCCGCCGCGATGTGTTGGTTGACCTCGGCCAGTTTCTCGGCGCGGCGGGCGTAGAGCGCGACACTCGCGCCTTCCTGGGCGAAGCGGCGCGCCAAGCCGGCCCCGATGCCGCTGCTGGCGCCCGTGATGAATACTGCTTTGCCTTCGAACCGGCGTGCCATACGCGAGCTTCCTTATCGTTCCGCCAAGCCGGTCTTCGCTACTCGATGCGGCGGAAATCGGCGCGGTCGCCGCTGAAATTGCACAGTAGCCCCACCTCGATGCCGCTCATGCGCAGGCACGAGCGCAGCCGCGCATGGTCTTGCTTCTGCAGTTCGTCGACGCCATGCAGGCTCACGATGACCCGGCCCTCGACGATGAGGTCGAGCGTCATGCGGCCGACTTCTTCGCCCTCGTAAATGACCACCAATTCTTTGTTGGCTTCCGTCGCAAGCTCGTGACGTTTCAGGTCGATCATGAGTGCACGCAGATATACCTCATGGTCGAAGCCGGGGCCCAAGGCGCGGTGCACATTGATTATGGAGTCGATAATTTTGCCGGTCAATTCTTCTTCTTTGCGTGGCATGCGTGGCCTTCCTCTGTTCCCGATTCCCTACCTGCCAGGTCTCGCCGGCACTGGCGCGATGCGTCCGCGCGCGGCGAACGCCATCCCCCGATGTGCGCCCAGAGCATGTGCCTGCGAGCTTTCCATCAACAGCGGCCTATCCTGCTTCGAGCCTTCGGATGACCGCTTCGGCGAACTGCTGAGTGCTGGCCTCCCCGCCAACATCCCGGGTCAATTCGTTCGGGTCTCCCGCCGATAGGACAGCGTTGTATGCATTCTTGATGCGTGTGCCCGATTCGCGCTCGCCCATGTTGTTTAGCATCATGACGCCGCTCATGATGAGCGCGAGCGGGTTGGCCACATTTTGACCGGCGATGTCAGGCGCGCTTCCGTGCACGGCTTCAAAGACTTTGACGTCATCGCCGATGTTTGCGCCAGGCACGACCCCCAGCCCTCCCACGAGGCCGGCACACAAGTCGCTTACGATGTCGCCGTAGAGATTCTCCATGATGACCACGTCGAAGCGCGAGGGATCGCGCACCAACTGCATGCAGGCATTGTCGATGATAAGTTCGTCGTAGGCGATGTCTGGAGCTTCTTCTTGATGCACTTGGCGCACCGCCTCCAAGAAGAGGCCGTCGCTTACCTTCATGATGTTGGCCTTGTGAAACGCCGTGACCCGCTTGCGCCCGCGGTCTTTGGCGTAGCGGAAAGCGTAGCGCGCGATGCGCTCGCTCGCCTTGCGCGTGACTACTTTCAGGCTGGTGACCACGTTGGGCGTGATCTCGTTTTCAATGCCGGAGTACAAGCCCTCGGTGTTTTCGCGCATGACGACCATGCTGACGTCGCTATACCGAGACGTAATCCCCGCTATCGTACGAACGGGCCGTACCGCCGCATACAGGTCCAGTTCTTTGCGCAGTTGCACGTTGACGCTCTTGAAGCCCCGGCCGATGGGCGTGGTGACGGGGCCCTTCAGCGCCCACTTATGCTCGCGCAAGGCATTCAGCGTTTCCTTGGGCAAGACACGCCCGTGCTTTTCGGCGGCTCCGGCCCCGGCGTCAAGTTCGATCCAGTCGATGGCAACGCCCGAAGCATCAAGGACGGCACGCGCTGCCGCGGCCACTTCCGGCCCAATGCCATCCCCGGGAATGAGGCAAACTGTTTTGGTCATTCGGGGCGTCTCCTGGCAGACTTCGGGAACACCGCCTGCCTCACATGCCGTCCCCCACCGCTCCAGACGTGGTAGCGGACCCCTAGCTATCGGACGGCTCAGCAACAGAAGCACCGATTTCAGGCGCATTCCCAAAGCATGGAACAATAGCAATTGCGAACATGTGCCGCAAGAAATGTTGGGCGCAGGCCGTCCTTAGCAAGGCGTGCGCATTCAGAGCCCCGGCGGTCTTGCCGCAATTCAACTGCCGCAAGGGCTGCGTGCGGCCAACCCAGCGGCCGTGCTGCTCGAAGTGCACGAAGCGCTGCTGATACGATTGCGGGCGCGTGTAATAAACGCTACGAATCCTTCGTCTCATCTTGATGTTCAGCTAACGCACGGCTTGTAAATCTGGCGTATGCTTTAATCTCATTGAGCCTGTCCCGCGTGATGGATGCTCAGGCCGCGTACAATAGGGGGTGCTCATGGCTGCATCGTGGATGCAATGGATCGCGCGCCTTAGCCAGCCGGAACTCGCCCGCGCCATGGAGCGCGAGGGAAACGCGCTTGGCCAGCCAGGGGCCGCGGCGGCTGACCACATCGCAATCGAAGATCATGGCGCCGATACCACGCTGGTCTGTTTCGCGGGCATGGCCGTGCTCTATGCGGGCTTGCCGCAGTTTGAATTTCAGCGGCTGCTCCATAGTGAAGGTCAGCAATACAACTATGTCTTCGTGCGCGATTGCCGGCGCATGCTGTACCTCGAAACACCCGAAGGGAAATCGGGCGGCTTGGATTTTTATGCCGCGGAAGTGCGGCGGGCGCTCGACATGCTTGGGGCGCGGCGCAACATAACCATTGGCGCTTCGGGCGGCGGGGCCATGGCCATTTACTTTGCGGCCCGCCTTGGACTCGATCATGCCGTCGCCTTCTCGCCAGGATTCCCCGAGAATACCGAGGTCCCCTACAGCAGTTGGGGCAACTTTATGAAACATCTGGCGAAGGCGCGGGTATTGATGCATGACCCTGCCGGCTGGTTCGAGCCGATCATGATGATGTCGGCGGGAAGTCTCCTCTCGGTCAAGATCGAGCGGCGGCTTGGCAAGAATTGCTGGACAGACTTGGTGGAGCGTTTTGCTCAGGCATCGCCGCAGCCATCCGTGACGGTCGTCATAGGAACCCATTCGACGCCCGATGACGCGCAGGCGCGCTTGCTGCAGCGAAAAGGCGCTGTAGAGGTAATGCGGATCGGCACCCCGCGGCATAACGTAGCGGGCGTCTTGAAGAAGCAGGGGCGGCTGAAAGAAGTGTTGGACGCAGCGCTCGTGCCCGTCAGCACAGGTACGCGCGCGGACGATGCAGTTCAAGAACCTTTGGCAACCGGGCACAACGAACAGGAAGGGGCGCCTTGACCATGCCCGAACCGATAGAAAATACGTTGCTTCCAGACTTGAATCGCGAGCGGCCGTTGAAGGTGCTCATGTTTCCGCTGGGCTGGCTGGCCGCGCATGTCACGCGCCTCGTTGCCATCGGAGAAGTGCTGCGTGCTCGCGGCCACGACGTGCGGTTCGCCGGCAGCGACCCATCGCACCCGCGCTCCCGGCTCGGCTTCGCCGAACAGCATGGCTTCGAGGTCATTCGAGCCATGGAGCCAGACCACCCATACGCATGGGACCGCTTCGCGAAATATGGCTGGACGCTCACCGCAA
>CAZLBS010000028.1:0-11350 GCA_964557505.1 uncultured Nitrospiraceae bacterium
GAGAGGCCGCGCCGTATTCAGCCGTCATCACGTAGAGCGAGGCATCCACGAAGGGTACGATGGCCGCATCGCCCTGTCCGATGCCGGCCGTCTCGACGATGATCAAATCGAAACCCGCCGCCTTCAGCACCTGAATGCACTCGCCGAGGGCATTGCTGATCTCGCCGTGGGCCGCGCGCGTTGCCATCGACCGCATGAAAATCCGCGGCAAGCTCAGGCTGTTCATGCGGATGCGGTCGCCCAGCAAGGCGCCGCCGCTCCGGCGCCGGGAGGGGTCTACCGAGAGCACGGCTACCGTCTTGTCGTCGAAGTCATGATGAAAGCGAATCACCAGTTCATCAACGAGCGACGACTTCCCCGCGCCGCCGGTACCCGTGACGCCGAGCACGGGCGTGGCCCTTTCGTTGAGGACGGTTAAGGGGGCGAGCAGATCGTCGAGCATCTCCGCATTGGACGCCTTGGCCTCTTCAATAGCCGAGAGATAGCGGCCCACCGCCACGAAATCATCCGGGCAGAGCCGGGGCGCGAGTGCTGCTGGGTCGTACTGCTGCTTGCCGGTGTCGACCATTTGAACGAGATGGTTGATGATGCCCTGCAGGCCGAGGCGCTGGCCATCTTCGGGCGAGTAAATCTTCGCGACCCCATAAGCCTCGATGTCTTCGATTTCGTGTGGAACGATGACGCCGCCCCCGCCGCCAAACACTTTGATGTGCCCGCAGCCACGCTCGTTCAAGAGGTCGATCATGTATTTGAAAAACTCGACGTGGCCGCCCTGATACGAACTGATGCACATGGCGTCAGCGTCTTCTTGAACGGCTGCATCCACGATTTCGGTGGCGCTTCGGTTGTGGCCGAGATGAATCACCTCGGCGCCCGTCTCCTGAAGAATGCGCCGCATGATGTTAATTGCCGCGTCATGTCCGTCGAAGAGCGCTGTTGCCGTGACCACGCGGATGTGTTGCCGCGGCTTGTATGGCGCTTGCGCCTTGGGTTGTTCCACCGCGGCAGCCGTATGCGGCGATAACGTGCTGGCCATCTTTCCACCCCTTATGCAAGAAGGATTGCGTCACATAACCGCGGCCCGCCCGGCAGCGGCCGCATCCCTAAGTGTAGCAATTGCAGCAGGATTGAACAATGCCATAACAAAGCGAGCGCGGCCCTAACCCGGCCGCGCTCGATAGAATCAGTGGGAAATGGGGAAGCCCCTTACTTCTTAATGACGAACTCGTCGCGCAATTTGCCGTCGACGTCGTAGGCCTTGTAGGTCAGGGTGTTGCCGTCGATGACGATATCGAGGACTTGGTAGGTGCTCGTGTTGGTCATGCCGACAGCTTTGTAGTCGAAATCGCCCTGGTCATAGTACTTCGTCCCCGAGACGCTTACGACGTAAATGGTCCCTTCGTCCGGGCTTTCCATCGGCTTTTGGTCGTACATGGGGAAGGTGCGCAAATAGGCATGGTCATGCCCTTGCATGGCGAGATCGACGTGGTACTTGTCGAAGAGCGGCGTCCAGTGCTCGCGAATGAGCGGATTGTTGCGGTTGGGGCTGGAGGAATAGGCCGGGTGGTGATAGACCACGAACTTCCACGTGGCGTCTGTATTGGCGAGTTGCTCTTCCAGCCAATCCTCTTGCACGCTCGGCGACAGATTCGAGTCGAGAATGATGAAGATGGCGTTGCTGTACTCGAGCGAGTAAGCGCGCTCACTGTCGATGGCGTCCGGCCCGTTGTCGGGCAGGTCAAACATGTCGAGATACATCCAAGGCCCATCGCGCCCCTGGTCTTCGTGATTGCCGATAGCGGGAATGAGCTGACGGCGATCATAGATGCCCGTGGCGTTGTGAAAGAACTTATCCCAATCATCTCGCTGTATGCCCCGGTTTACCAAGTCTCCAGCCATAACATAGAACGAGACATCGGGACGGTGTTCGAACGACTTGTGCGCAAGCACGCCCCAGGTGTCGAGTCCGTTTTGCGCATCGCCCATATAGATGAAACTGAATGGCTTGGGCCCATCGGGCGCGGTGGTAAAGGCAGTCCACTCGGTCCAGCCGTCATCGCTCCCGGTGCCCACGCGGTAGCTATAGGTTGTGTCTGGTTCCAGCCCGCGCAGGGTAACGGTGAATCGGTGACATTCCGGGTCGTTCAGCAGTTCGGGGTCGCTGACCGCCGAGCGTACGGCGGCGGCTTCCATCACGCTGCCCTCGCTGCCCTGGCGGTATTCGACGCGCCCTTCCGCAATGGTCGTATCGGTCCGCCATTGGATGGTCTGGGTGGTGGCCGGGTCGCCGCTCCAAGTGAGTACGACATGGTCGGGCTTGCCGGACGAGGGGTGCTCGGTCACGCGGAAGCGGTTGACCAACTGGGCGATGTCTTCATTGGCTTCGATGGTCTGCAGGAGCAACGCCGGCTCGAAGCCCTCGCTGACCGTGCCAATCCGGCGGCCGCGCTGATCGACATAAACGTCTTCGCCTAAGGCGAACGGCACTACATTGTGCTGACCAGGATAGATGCCGCTCACCTGAATGCTGTCGCCTTCGTCGACAGGATCAAGAGCGGCAAAATACATGTCGCCATTTCCGTCGATGTTGTTGACGCCGAGGCCAATGCGTCCCGGGTCATGCTCTTTTGCCCAGGCTTCGTACACGTCATTGAAGATTTCGACCTTGTGCTCCGTCTTCTCGTAGCCTTTATCCTCGAGCCAGAACGGTTCGTGTCCGCGTTCGACGATGACGTAGACGACGACCGGCACATTGACGTCGAACGAAATCAGCTCGCTGCCCAGAATCTCGCGCTCTTCTTCCGTAATGAATTCGAGCGCTTTGCGCTCGGATAGACGCCCCAGGGTCTCCGCATCCAGTTCAGATTTCCAACGGTTCACGATGCCTTGCAAGGTGTCGTGGATGGAGGGCCTGCCATCTACATGGGCATAGGCCGCCCCGGCGATGAGCATGGCGGTGATGGCAAGAACGGAACGAGCACGCATGGAACTTGGTCTCCCCGAGGCAAACAAAGGTTCAGGCACAAGCGCCTTCCCCGCAGCCCCTTGCGGAAGCGCCGTGTTGCGCGAAACGGTGACAGCTTTGCGTTAGGACTGCGTCAGCGGCTAAACAGATGCCGCCTCGGCCGGGTCAGGCTTGGCCTTCACGCCGGGCTTGGCCAGGTAGCGCACGGCATTCTTCGCTAGCTGCATGCGATCTTTGTTGTTGTGCAGGAGCGTGCTGTAGATGGCGCATTCCCACGTGCAGGCGCAGTCGTGCGTCTCGATCCACTTGATGAGCTTTTCCGCATGCTCGCTGTGCAGCAGCGCGTTCATATCGTAGCCGAAATCGTACAGGTTGCCCAGCGATTCATGGGTTGGCGGCGTCTCGCCGTCCTTTGCTTTGGGCATGCCTACCGTTTCCAGCAACTCGCATGGGAACACGGCCCCATTGTCATAAACGACCAAGAAGTTCTTGCCCGCGCCGCAATTGATGTCTTGCCGCTCGCCGCGCACTACATCGGCGATGACCACCTGAAGCTGCTCGCCGACCGTATCGAACATGATGGTGTATGGGTTGTAGCGGGTGTGATTGCGCCGCCGCTCCCCCAGATAGCGCTGCGCCTCGAGGTACGTTTCCACCGGCACATTCGTGGCGTCGCGCTCATGGGTCGTGCCGCGGCAATACGCAATGCCGATCGGCGTGTCCTGATATTCGCGCTCGTGCAGGTCGATGATGTTTTTGTATTCGGTATAGTTGAATTTGCTCATCACGAAATTGAGCACGCACGAGATGTTCGGGTGCGACTCGCGGTACTTGCGCACCACCTCCCACGTTTGGCGGAACTTCTGGTAATTGCCCGGCACGCCCATGATGTCGTCGAAGTGTTCTTCCGTACCGTGGAAAGGCAGGCAGAAGTTCAAAAAGGCTTTCGGGCAATGCTCGATAAAGTGCTGGATCATCCGCTCGACGCGGTCGGGTTTGAGCGAGTTTGTCGGAATGGTGAAAAAGCGCGTGCCGCCTTGCTCGTAAAATGTCTGCACGATCTGCGGCATGTCTTTTCGAAGCAGCGGCTCGCCGCCCGAGAAGGTGAGTTGCGGCAGCGGATTCATGCTTCGCGCCAGCTTCTCGAGGTCTTCCAGGCTGTGGCCTTTGGCGTCCCAGCGCTCCATCATGCCGTCCCATGTGAAGCACATGCGGCACTTGGCCGTGCACACGGAGTTGACATGCAGGATCACGTATTTGATTTTGCCCAATAGCGCGGCGCGGCCAAGTTGCTTGGCCCCTTCGAAGTGACGCATGGCCGCCATTAACCTGTCTCCCGTGTGCGCGCCAGATGCCAGCGCACCTGCCGGCGAGGCGCTCCTCGTCGTATGTCCCGCTGGAGGCGCGCCGTTCGTGTAAGCCGTAAACAGCCTGGAGCATAGGGAATATTCGAGAGCCTTTTCAAGAGTGCGGCCGGGTCAACGCACCGGGCTGCGGAGTTCGTGCTGACCTTGGCCAAGGGCAAATTGCGCCAATCCCCAGCATCCCCCAAGCGTGATGACCCAGGCGGTAAGCAAATGAATGCCAAGGGCTTGCAATGCAAACACCGGACTTGCGCTCACTTTGTAGGCGACGCGCACGAACGCACGCACGCCCCATGCATAGCCGCCCAGGAGCGCAAGGGCGCCCGCGGCCATACACCCGCGCGCCCACCACGGCAGCGGGAGCGGCAATGCGCTCACGATGAGCAGCCCCGGGGCAGCAGCGGCCATGAGCCTCAGGCGGGCTTCCCCAGGCGAGATCTGCATGGTGTCCATCGGCGGGCGGTGCCGGAGAAAATACGGCACCCAAAGCCGGATGCGCACCCAATAATTGCGCAGCACGCGCCGGAGCGTCGCCGGAAAATTATGATACAGCACCGGCTCGGGCGTGATGACCGTGCGCGTGGTATACGCGAGGCGCTTGCCAAAGTCATAATCTTCGTGGGCATTCGTCTTGAACGCCGGGTCGAACCCGCGAATCTGCTCGTAAATCTCCCGCCGGATAGCCGTGCTTCGAGTGGTGCAGCCCAAACAGTCCGTAAACGCTGCCCCGCTATCGACGACGGGCTGGTGAAATTGCCGCTCGATGGCCGCGCAGAAATTGGCCGCCGCCGAAGCCTTCGGGTCGTATGGCTGATTCAAGAAAGACACAGCCCCGATTTCTGGATGAGCCGCGAGAATCTCCGCTGCCTTCTCGAAGGCGCCAGGCGCGTACTCGACGTCGGCATCGAAGAGAAACAGCACCTCGCCCGTGGCCTCGGCAGCGCCGGTATTGCGCGCATTGGCGGGCCCCTTGCTCTCGGGAAGCCGGAGCACCCGCACGTCGAACGACTCGAGCGACGGGGCAATGGGTTGCTTGGAGCCATCATCCACCACGATGATCTCGTGCAGCAATTGCTCCGGCGCGTGCTCGCGAATGCCCGCCAGCAACGTCTGGAGCAGGGCAGTGTGGTCGCGAACAGGAATGACGACGCTGATGGAAAGGGTCGGCGAGGCGCTCATAGCGGGAGTATACGCCATGCGCATGCGCATGCGCAGGCAGCTGCGGATTTGCCTACTGCTAGGCATTGCGCTATCGTGCCGCACATGATTCCACCCCCGATGCGAAATGTCGATGTGGCCCAGACAGAACACGAAGGCCAGCCCGTATTCTTGCTCTCGGACCCCGAGGGCTATGTCGAAAACCAATTGCTGCTCGCGCCTATGGGCCTCTACATCGCGGGCCAATTCGACGGTGAGACCAGCGTCGATCTCATCCGTCAACGATTCCGCGTCGAAAGCGGCGGCCAAGACATCACTGCAGAGCAAATCGAATCGGTCGCGGCCTTCCTCGACGAACAGGGATTCTTGCTATCCGAGCGCTTTATAGAAGTTCGCCGGCGCGTCGAAGATGCTTTCGGAAACGCTGCCGTGCGGCCGGCCTACTTCGCGGGCCGCGCGTATCCAGCCTATGCCGAAAACTTGCACGCGTTTCTCAATGAGCAATACACCCGCAAAGGAGGACCCGGCCATCCGCCAAGCGGCGCGCCCGGAACCAACCCTCCCCTGCGCTGCCTCATCGTCCCGCACATCGACATCCCGCGAGGCGGCCATGCCTATGCGCACGGATACGCACGGCTTTTTGACGGACCGCCGCCCGAAACCGTTTTCATTTTTGGCGTCGCCCACAATGCGCCGCCCGTGCCTTTCGTGCTCACGCGCAAGCACTTCGAAACGCCCTTCGGCAATGTTCGGACAAACCGCGCCATCGTCGACCAGTTGGCCCGCCACTGCAGCTGGGATCCTTTCGAACACGAAATCGTCCATCGCACCGAACACTCAATCGAATTTCAAGTGCTGCAGTTGGCGCACATCTACCGCGACACCGTCGAAATCGTCCCTATCTTGTGCGGCGGCTTTCCCGAGCAAATGCCCCCGGGAGAAGGCGCGCCACAAGAAGAAGTAGACGCTTTCCTCGATGCCTGCGCCGACATCATCGAAGACGCATCGCGTCCGTGCGCCGCCATTGCCAGCGCCGATCTTGCCCACGTCGGCAAGCGCTTCGGCGACGACTTCGACATCACGCCCGACATCAAGGAAGCTGTGGCGGAGCGCGACCATCAAGACTTGGCCAAGGCCATGCAAAACGACGCACGCGGATGGATGGAGGCCGTCCAGCAGGATGAGAATGCCCGGCGCGTCTGCGGCGTCAATTGCGTGTACAGCGCCCTGCGGGCCACCCGCGAGGTGGCGGCAAGCGGCCAATTGCTTGCCTACGACAGCGCCCCCGATCCCGCCGGCGGCATCGTCAGCTTTACGGCCATCGCCTATCCCCAATGCGCCTGAACAGGTGGAAGCCTGAGCCCGCTGCTGAATAGTCCGCACCCACGGAAATGCGGCATATGCGCCAACACGTTCCTTGCCGAGCGGCATCTACACGCCCATTAGAAAAGGCGCACGCGGAAAGCTCCCCAAAATCACTGCACCCTTGCCGCGCTTGACGCCTCCTTGATATCATTAGTACTCAGTGAGTGTGCGGCCCACGCGCCCACCCCATCCACCCGTGACCGGGTAGCTCAGTTGGTAGAGCATCGGACTTTTAATCCGGTGGTCGTGGGTTCGAGCCCCACCCCGGTCACCATGTTTGCGGCATTTTGCGACCAGGATTCTTCTGCGCCGCCGGCTTCTTCTTGTAGAGACGAGGCATTGTCCGTCTCCCTTTAGCCCCTGCCTCACCTCGTTGTGCATTTGGCTGTGTTCGCGTACGATGCATGTATTGGTCTGCTAGTGGTTGGCAGCTTCGAATCTGAGAGGATGCATCATGCCCAAATACACCCGCTATTCGGCTGCGTTTGCTGATGAAGACTGGGATGCGGTTGTCATTGGATCGGGGCCGGGCTCGCTGACGGCGGCGGCGCTCCTTGCGGAGGCAGGACAGCGGGTGCTCGTGCTCGAGCGGCACTATGAACCGGGCGGTTTCAGCCATACGTTCAAGCGCAGAGAATACGAGTTCGACGTTGGCGTGCATTACGTCGGCGCGGTGACGCATGAGCAGAGCGCCGAGCGCAAGATCTTCGATCATGTGACAGCCGGCGAATTGCAGTGGGCTTCCATGGGGGACCCCTACGACGTGGCGCTTGTCGATGGGGAGCGTTATGAATTTGCGGGAGGCATGGACAATCAAAAGGCCATGCTGCTCTCTAAATTTCCTGAAGAGGAGCAAGCCATTCACCGCTTTTATGCGCTGGTGCGCGAGGCGGCGAAATCGGCCGGGCCTTTCTTCGCGGAGCGCGCGATGCCTTCGCTCGCATCCGGAGTGATGGGCGGCATCATGCGCCGCAAATTTTTGCAGTTCTCTGACCGCACCGCATATGACGTCCTAAGAGAATTGACGGACAATGAAACGCTGATTACGGTGCTGGGCTGGCTGTGCGGTGATTATGGCCTTCCTCCGAATGAAGCGTCATTCGCGATTCATGCGATGGTGGTGCACCATTACCGCGGGGGCGCCGCCTATCCGGTGGGTGGCGCGGGTTCGATTCACCGCGGCATTGCCAACAGAATCGAATCGTTCGGCGGGACGGTGGCCGTTAAAGCCCCTGTGGAGGAAATCGTCGTATCGAACAACCGGGCCGTAGGCGTGCGGCTCGAGAATGGCGGAGTCGTGCGGGCCAAGCGCGTCGTTAGCGGCGCCGGAGCCCGGAACACATTCGGCCGCCTGCTCCCCAAAGCGGTGGACTCGCTTGCCGGCATACGCGCGGACCTCGCCAACCTGAAGCCATCGGTTGCGCACCTCTGCTTGTATCTCGGCTTGAACAAGGGCAGCCACGAACTGGGCCTGCCAAAGTGCAACTATTGGGTCTATGACGCGTACGTAGGCAATGGCAGGCCAGGCGGCCGCTTGCCAACGGCCTACATCTCGTTTCCTTCGGCGAAGGATCCACACTGGCAGGCGAAGCACCCGAATGCCGCTACCATGCAATTGATCGGGCTCGGAAGATATGAGGATGTCGCCCAGTGGGCGGACACGAAATGGCGTCAACGCGGCGAGGATTACGAGGCGTATAAAGACAGATTCAAAAGTCTGATGCTCGAGAAATTGTTCGCGCTGCATCCGGAAACGCGGGGCTGCATCGATTGGGCTGAAGTGTCGACGCCGCTCTCCACCGCGCACTTCGCCAACTATCCAAGCGGCGAGATATACGGCCTCGAGCATACGCCGAAGCGCTTTCGCTGCAAGTGGCTGCGCCCTCGCACGCCCATAAAGAACCTCTATCTGACGGGACAAGATATCGTGACCTGCGGCGTCGGGGGGGCGCTCTTCTCGGGCGTGCTTACCGCTTCTGCCGTGTTGAACAAGAACGTCCTCGGCGCGATCGTAAAAACGTAACAGAACGCCTGCCGCTGAGCGTGCAAGGGTTCTGCCGCCGCACCAGGAGGATCGAGATTCACAAGCTCTGGTCCTGCCGGCGGCGCGCTTCGCTTTGCCGCGGGTAGGCGGCTTTCGCCCCAAGCTCCCCATTTCCTCTAGCGCAGCTGCTTGAGTATCATTTCCCGCGGCGTGGGGTTGCGCCTTTGGGGGGGGGCTTATCTGCCCGCGGCATATGGGCGGGCGAATTTTTTGGGAGGATACGGGATGCAAAGCATTGTCATGTACGGGGCCGAGTGGTGTCCGGATTGCCAGCGCACGAAGCGCTTTCTCGAGGAGCATCCGATTCCGTTCGAGTACCGGGATATTCAGGCTGATGAGAGCGCGGTCAGAACCGTCGAAGAGATCAACAACGGCAAGCGCGTCATTCCAACGTTGATTGTTTTCAACGAGCCGGTGACGAATCCCTCGCCGCAAGAGTTGGCCCGGCTGCTGGGCATCAATCCCGTTGGACGGGTGATCCTGTTTGGCGCCGACTGGTGCCCCGACTGCCGCCGGGCCAAGGCCTATCTTGACCAGCAAAAAATCAACTACATGTTCATCGATGTCGACCGGTTTGACTGGGCTGCAACGCGTGTCGAAACAATCAACAACGGCAAACGAATCATTCCTACGATCCTCGTCAATGACAAGCCGTACACGAACCCTTCGAACAACGATTTGCGCGACGCGCTTCAGCTCGAGCAAGTCATCGAAACCAATGTCTATGATGCGGCCATCATCGGCGCGGGTGCAGCTGGGCTGACAGCGGCGATCTACTTGGGCCGCGAGACGATATCAGCCATTATGCTGGAGAAGAAGACTGTTGGCGGCAATGCCTTCCTGACGGACTCCATCGAGAATTACCCGGGCTTTACGCACATCTCCGGCCCGGATCTCATGGACAAAATGCGCGAGCAGGCTGAGACATACGGTGCTGCTATCCGTGAAGGCGTCGAAGTGCGCAGCATGCAACAAGCGGAATGTGAGTTTGAGTTGAACACATCAGAAGGTCTCATCCGCGCGAAGGCCGTAATTGTGTCCGTGGGCTCGACCTACCGCCGGCTCGAAATCCCCGGTGAAGAAGAACTGGTGGGGGCTGGCATTCACTTCTGTGCGACCTGTGATGGACCGTTCTACCGGGGCCGCTCCATCATCGTGATTGGCGGGGGCAACAGTGCGCTTGAAGAAGGACTCTATCTGGCTGAATTTTGCGAGCACGTCACATTCGTACACCGAAAGCCTGAATTCAGCGCGAGCAAGACATATCTCGACAAGCTGCCCACGAAGGAGAATGTTTCGGCCGAGATGAACAAGACCCCTGTGCAATTCATAGCGAACGAGCAAGGCGTGTTTGAATCACTCAAGATTAGGGACAACGAAACGGGTGAAGAGTCCTTGCTCGAGGCGGATGGCGTGTTTATTTTCATCGGCCTCATACCGAACACGGCATTCTTGAAGAGCGTCGTCGAGTTGGACGATAAGGGTTTCATCGTGACGGCGCCCGATTCAGTGCAGACCAACGTGCCGGGCGTGTTCGCGGCAGGAGATTGCCGGCGCAACGCAGTCGCCCAGGTGGCGGCGGCCACGGGGGAAGGCGTGCTCGCGAGCTATGCCGTACGCGATTACTTGCGAAAGCGCGAACCGGGGCATAGCGGCGTTACGCAAAACACTGCCCAAGACTAGGGAGCACAGCACATGCCCGGCTATTTTGAGCGAAGCCTTATCCTTCACGAGCAATTGCGCGGGAAGCTCGGCATTCAGGCGAAGGTTCCCGTGTCGACGCGCGACGACCTTTCCATCGCCTACACGCCCGGCGTCGCGCGTCCCTGCGAGGCCATCGTCCGTACGGTTAAATATCTTGCGGCGGGTTTTGGCGGGATCAATTTAGAAGACATCGCGCGCATGGCGGACAATGCTATTGTTTTGGCGATGGCGAATCCCGTGCCAGAAATCTTGCCCGATGACGCAAAGGCGGGAGGCGCCACGGTGGTTGGCACGGGGCGCAGCGATTTTCCGAATCAGGTAAACAACCTCCTGGCGTTTCCGGGAATTTTCCGCGGCGCCCTCGACGCGTGCGCGGCGCAAATCACGCCCGCGATGAAACTGGCCGCGGCGCATGCGCTGGCGGACTGTGTTGAAAGCCCGTCCGCGGACGCGATTCTGCCGGACCCGCTGGACCAAAGCGTCGCCCCGCGTGTAGCCGCTGCGGTAGCGGCAGCATGGCCAGCGTAACATCGGCAACCGCAATGGACCGCGAGAGGAAGCTAAAGCCGTGAAGCATCAGGAACAGGTGTTTTTAGTCACGGGATGCGCGAGCGGCGTGGGCCAACGCATCGCGGAACGCCTCGGCAATGATGGCGCGCGCGTGATGATGACCGATGTGAACGGCGATGCCGTGGCGCAGTGGGCGGCCGAACACGGCTGGCCGTCTGAACGTGTGCGCGCCATGCCGCT
>CAZLBS010000028.1:11360-14681 GCA_964557505.1 uncultured Nitrospiraceae bacterium
CGCAACAATGGGACCATGTCGTAAGCACGGTGATGGAGAACTTCGGCAGGCTCGATGTATTGATGAACGTCGCCGGCATCAACAAGAGCGGCAAGATTCAAAACGTCGCCCGGGCCGATATCGACACCGTCATCGACATCAACCTGAAAGGGCTCATGATTGGCTGCCATGCCGCGGCGCCCATCATGCTCGAGCAAGGCAGCGGACACATCGTAAACGTGGCCTCGTTCTCCAGCTTCGCGGCCGCCACCGGCATGTCGCTTTACGTGGCATCGAAAACGGGCGTCCGCGGCTTTTCACTTGCCATTGCCCAAGACCTCGCGCCGCACGGCATCGCCGTCACCGCCATCTATCCCGACAAGATCATGACGCCCATGCTGGAGATCGAAGCCTTTCGCGAAGACGTCGAGATGAACTTTGCTACGGGCAGCTTTCTCACGCTTGATGATTTGGAACGCGCCGTGTTCAACGTAGCCCTGCCCAAGCGCCCGCGCGAACTCCTCGTACCCGGTCATCAAAGCCTCACCATGCGGCTCTTCTGCGCTTTCCCGAGCCTCGGTCAAACTTTCATGCCCTATTTCAAACGTCAAGGTCAGCGCAATCAAAAAAGATATCAAGCGCGGCTCCAAAAGAAATAGGGCCACGCTTGAAGCAGCGCATGTTTTGCCGGGTTGATGTGTTCGCGTTTACATAAAGGAAACAGGCGTCCATGAGAATTGTTTCGTTATTGCCCAGCGCCACCGAAATCGTCTGCGCGTTAGGACTGCAAGACCAACTGGTTGGCGTAACGCATGAGTGCGATTATCCTGCCGGGGTTGAATCCTTGGCCAAGGTAACGCGCACGCTCATTCCTCACGACGCTGCAAGCGCGGAGATAGACGCCCTCGTTCGCGAGCGGCTTCAGACCAGTATGGCGCTGTATTCGCTGGACGAAGAAGCGCTTGCATCGCTTAAGCCAGACCTCATCGTAACGCAGGCGCTTTGCGGCGTTTGCGCTGTCGCGGAGAATGAGGTGACTGCTGCCGCAGACCGTCTCGCCGTGAAGCCACGCGTACTCAATCTCGAGCCTCAAACCCTTCCGCAGGTTTTGGAAGCCATCAAGCAGGTGGGGGAGGCCGCCGGCGTACCGGACCGGGCTGCGGATCTCGTGGCTTCCATGCGCGGGCGCATCGGCGCGGTTGAAGCGCGCTCGGCTGCCATTCGCGGCAAACACCGCGTCCTTATGCTGGAGTGGCTCGACCCTCCATTTTGCGCGGGCCATTGGAATCCCGAATTGGTGCGCCTCGCTGGCGGCCGCGAATGTCTTGGCGAGGAAGGCAAACCCAGCCGAACCATCACTTGGGAGGAAATCACAGCAGCAGACCCGGAGATGCTCTTCATCGCCTGCTGCGGTTTCGACATTGAACGGACGCTGCAAGATGCCGTTGCGTTGGGCGATGCCCCGCATTGGAATGCCCTGTCTGCTGTAAGATCGGGTAAAGCCTATGTGGCCTGCGGCTCGCAATATTTCAACCGGCCGGGTCCAAGACTTGCCGACAGCCTTGAAATCCTCGCGCATGCCCTCTACCCGGAGCTGCATCCCCTGCCGGCACGCCTATCTCCAGCCGTGCCCGTCGAAAGCGCACGCGGCAGCGATGCTCCGCCGGTCGAGCGTTCATGAGCCCCAAACGCGTCTTGCTTTCCTGGAGTTCGGGCAAAGACAGCGCGTGGATGCTGCACGTGTTGCGTCAGCGTCACGATGCCGAGCCAGCCGCATTGGTCACGACGTTCGATGAAACATCCGGTTGCGCCGGCATGCACGGGGTCCCTCGAGCCCTGGTTGAAGAGCAGGCCCGGGCGTGCCAATTGCCGCTGTGGTCATTGTTGCTCCCCTGGCCGGCAAGCAATAATACCTATGAATTGCGGATGCGCGAATTGGCCGCCCGTGCGAAAGCGCATGGCATCACGCACATCGCCTTTGGCGACCTTTACCTCGAAGATATTCGAAACTACCGCACGCAACTATTCGAGGGCAGCGGTATTGAACCGGTGTTTCCTATTTGGTGCGGGAAAGAAGCGGTTCCTTCATTGGCGCGCGACATGATCAGAGCGGGCATTCAAGCAACTGTCGCCTGCGTCGACACCAAACAGATACCAGAAGGCTACGCGGGCCGCGCATATGACGGAGAATTCCTGGCAGCGCTCCCGCCCCATGCCGATCCGTGTGGCGAGAAAGGCGAGTTCCATACCTTCTGCTACGCGGGGCCCCATCAGCAGGGTGCAATCCCCTTTGTACCAGGCCCGCGCAAGCGGAACGAGAACTTCGTCTACAGCGCCCCAGCCGCGCTCGTGGCCTGAACCAAACAATGCATATCGTTTATAGTAAGCTTGACCGCATGGGACGCTTTTGTTAGGCTCCTTAAGTCGGTTCGCTTGTGGGAACAGCGGTTCACACATGCGCTAAGAGGGAATCCGGTGCGAATCCGGAACTGCCCCGCAGGGGTAATCAGGAACGACCGGCGCATTCATCGCACTGGCGGCTCATCGTGGAGCGGCTGGGAAGCGGCGCCCAGTAGGAGGCCTGCACCAAAGGCCGTGCCTGAGAGTCCGAAGACCTGCCGGCGATTGGCTGAGTGGAACTCGCATCAGCACGCGCCTTCGAGGAAAAGGCCTGCAGCCGCCGCGCATTTGCCCGAGAATGCGCGACCCTGCCGCATATCCCGCCCTTTCCCCCGCTAGCGCCCTGACGTGCGTTCCCCGTTGCGAAGGGCAACGGCAACCAGGGAAACCGGTCCACGTGCGACATGCGCGCATCAGCAGCACCACGCTGCGCGTCAGCCTGGCGGCGCCCATTCTGCTCCTCCTGTCAGGCCTTGCCGCGGCGGAGGACCCATGGGCTGACGCCGTCCTTGCATCCAATGCGATTGATCCGTCCGTTGGATTCGAGGCTCCGTCGAACGCCCTGGGCGAGCCGGTTGGCGGCGGGGTGTTTGCGCCAAACAACACCAGCCTGCATTCCATCGGCCGTCCCGGCGCGGCGCCAGGAAGCTTCATTACCCTGCGCTTCGACACGCCCATCACCGACGACCCCAACAACCCCTTCGGGCTGGACTTCATCGTGTACGGCAATGCCTTCTGGGTCGGCGGCGATCCGGCGCGCAAGTTTGTGGAAGCGGCCCTCGTAGAGATTAGCGCCGACGCAAACGGCAATGGCCTTGCCGATGACCCTTGGTATGTCATCCCGGGCAGTCGCGGCTACGACCAGACGGTGTTGCCCATGGGCATCCCCACTCCGGATCCCCCACTCACCAACGTTGCCGGCAATCACAACACCGATGTCAC
>CAZLBS010000029.1:0-1930 GCA_964557505.1 uncultured Nitrospiraceae bacterium
ATGCGCAATGGCCAATGGCGAACGCGCTGAACGGCGGGCGATCCAGCCGGTGAGTAAGACTGCCCGGGAACGCCTGTCTGACAGCAGTGCGATGCCCTCCGCCAGCGGCGATGGCGCCAAGCTCTCGCATGGCGAGAAGGTAAAGCGTGGACAATTGAGCGCCGTGCAGCAAGGCCGCTATGGTACGGGTCCCGCGCCCTATGGCTACCGCCGGGGCGGCCCCAACGAGAAGCCGCTCGTCGTCGACGAGGTCGAAGCCGAAGTGGTGCGTACCGTATTCCGGGAATATCTTCAGACGCGCAGCACCGGCAAAGTCGTCAATTACCTTCACAGCAAGGGAATCTTTACCCGCAAGGGCAACAAATGGTCGCGCCAAGCCGTGGCGATCATCTTGGCGAACCGGACATACCGGGGCCGGGTCACCTATGGCGATGTTGAAACACAGGGTCTGCACGACCCCATCATCGAACCGGCGCTGTTCTACAAGGCGAATGCGCTGCGCGAACGCAAACGCCGGACCGGCTCGCGGCCCCTCCAGGAGAATGGGCGGAAGTAAGTCCCAAGGCCGCGCTGGGCGGCGCTCCCACCGAAGCGATATACTCTGGGGCAGTATGCCGAGGCATGCCCGCAACCCGGGCAACGCCGTGCAATAAGGGGGACTCCACAATGATTCTCGACCGCCAGCGGGCAGTGCTGTTTGTTATTGATTTCCAGGAAAAGCTGCTGCCGCGCGTGCAAGATCACGAATCCGTAAGCGAACGGGCGATTAAGCTCATTGAGTTTTGCCGGGCCTTGGACATTCCCATCGTGTGGTCCGAGCAATACAAGAAAGGACTCGGCGAGACCGTTGATCCCTTTCGCGAGGCGCTGGCAGGCGTCACGCCCCACGAGAAACTCAGCTTTGGCTGCCTCGGCGATGAAGGCTGCAGCCGACACTTGGCCGATACGGGCCGGGACCAACTGCTGCTGACTGGTGTCGAGACCCACATCTGCGTCGCCCAAACAGCCTTGCAGGCGGCCAAGTCCGGCAAAGAAGTGTTCGTCGCCAGGGATGCCGTGGGCGCGCAGCGAGCCGCCGACCATGAAGCTGGCATCGAGCGTTTGGAGAAGGCCGGGGCGGACATCGTTACGGCACAAATGGCGATGTTCGAAATCCTGGGGCAGGCCGGTACCGATGACTTTAAGAAAGTCATGCCGCTTCTCAAGTAGCCCCGCAGGGCGCTCAGTCGCGGTAGGGCTCCTCAGGGTATGCACCGTACGGCTGCGTCTCATCTGGAGCGGCAGCCGCTTCCTCATTGGAACGTGATGCCTCTGCCTCAGCGGAGGCTTCGCCCTCAGCAGTGGAGGAACCGGCGGCGGCAGGAGCGGCGCCCCCATTAGTGGGCGCGGCGGGCTTGTCGTCCTCATCCATCGCCTTGCTCACCGATTTGGCAATGGTGTCTACATAATCCTCGGGGTTATAGCGTTTGAGGCTGCGCATTTCTTTCTCAACTGGGCGGATCTCTTTCTGGAACTCCTCCTTGGCATCATTGATGTAGCCGCGCACATCGCGCACGGTGCGCATGACAAGCTTGGCGAACTCGGGGAATTTCTCCGGCCCGAGCGCCATGAGCGCCACCGCTCCAATAACGATCATTTCACCCATGCCAATGCCGAGCATGAAGATCCTTTCCAGCCATTGGGCGCGCCGCTAAGGTTTATGAGGCTTCCGCGCTAGCCTGGTCGCGCCGCTTGACCACCAAGTATGACACCAAGATACACAGTTCATAAAGCGCTATCAGCGGCAGCAGCATCACCGCCAAGCTGAACGGGTCAGGAGGCGTAAGCACCGCCGCGCCCACCGCCATGCCCACGATAGCAACACGCCGGTATTCCCGAAGCGCCTGCGGCGTGATGAGATCCACGTATACCAAGATGAGCACGACCATTG
>CAZLBS010000029.1:1940-13500 GCA_964557505.1 uncultured Nitrospiraceae bacterium
CATTGGCATTTGAAACGCAATGGCAAACGCCAGCATCCCTTTGAGAATTTGCGATACCGTCGTTTGCAGTTGGAATTGCTGCAATACCCCTTCGGGCGTGTAATCGATCAAGAAATCGAGCAGGAAGGGGAAGATGATGAAATACGCCAGACCGATGCCCGCTATAACGAGCGAACTGCTGCCCACAAGCAGCAAGTTGACCACCTTCCGTTCGCCCTTGCGCAAGCCTGGAAACACAAAGGCGCGCACCTGATACAAAATAAAGGGCAGCGCCACGATAATGCCCCCGATAAGCGCCAGCCGCAGACGGACCATGAACGATTCAAACGGCGAAAGCGCTATCCAGGGATTCTCAGCCTGAAGGGTTCCCGTTCGAGAAAATCCGAGTTCGCGCAAGGCATCATTGGCATCTTCCGCATCCGCTCGCAATAGCGCCTGAATGTCCGGTTCGGGCCCTGCGTTTTCAATGATCGGCTCCTGGGGGCCGCGGGGCGCCGAGGCGCGAAAGATAGCCGCGCCGTCTTTCGGGCGCCCGTCAGCGGGCGGCGCAGCCAAGAGAAGGTAGCCTCCTCCTTCATGGGGATAAAGCGCTGTCGCTTGGGTCTCCGGCCATGCATCCAGCCCTTGGAGATACCACGGGGACTGCGCGGAATCATCCGCGGCGGCGTACCCCATGTAGGTCTCGGCCGCGGCTTTCAAGATGGCCACCACGCTTACCGGCAGGTCGTCATCGTTCTTGCCGCGCAACAAAACAAGTAACGACTCGTCTCCGCCCCGCTCGATGGCAAGCGGTTCGACCCCAGCGAGTGCACTCGGCAACGCCGAAATCCACCCCGTCGCGCCGGCATCGCTGACCTCGCGCAAGACAGGCCCGCCAGCACGCTGCACCTGACGGGCAAGTTGCGCCACCGGATTCAGCGGCCGCGCAACCAAAGCGAACATCTGTTCCCACAGCATGAAGCACGCCAGAAAGCCAACGCCCAAGGCCCAGAACGACCAGATGAGCCGCGTGCGCAACTCACCCAGATGTTCCGTGAAGGTCATCCGGCCTTCCTCGTCGCTTACTTCTGGCTCGGAATCCGAAGCATTGTTCGCCATGAAATGGACTTACCTATTGTCAAAAGCAAATGTGGTGAGCAAGAGGGACTTCGCAGCGCGCTTTCGCTAGAAGAGCGGACGCTGCTCAGGAGCCGGTTCAGGCTCGCCAGGAGCGGGCGGCGGCACATCCTCGCGGGGAGGTGCCTCTTGCGGCGGCGGCATGCCCATCTCTTCAGAGGGGACCGTACGCGGCTCCTCGGGCGGAAGCCCTTCCTGAACGAGTTCCTTGAGCGCTTTGCCCGGCTTAAACGTCGCCACGCGCTTCTTCTGAATGGGAACCTCTTCACCGGTCCGTGGATTGCGGCCGATGCGCGCGTCGCGTTCCTTCACTTCGAACACGCCGAAATTCCGGATTTCCAGGCGCTCGCCCTCTCCCAGCGAATCGATGATTTCGTCGAGCGCAGCCTGCACAATCGCAGCCACCTCGTTCTGCGTGTAGCCAAGCCGCTCCGCTACCTCAATCACCAATTCTCGTTTGGTCACGCGTTTGCGCCTTCTTTCCGGGAATGAAGCCCGCCGTTACGGCAGCGGCACGCCCAAGTCGCGCAGCGGCTGGCGGAAATACTGGTCCACCGCGGGAATGGGGGCGAAGGCAATGAACAAAAAGGCCAAGACCAGCACGCCCACCAGAATCAGCAAGGTACGCGTATTCTCGTCGATCTTGACGCCGGGCGATCCCTTCGGCTCCATGCCGGAAACCATCACCTTCTCGCCAGCCTCCGCCCGAGATTTTTTGTCTTCAAGCACGCCGAGGGTCTCGTTGATCGAGATGAACGCCCGGTGCCATTCGTTCTGGAGCTTCTTGACGGCAACTTCCGACTGAGAGTAAATCTGCTCGAGGTTCGTCGCGCCCGAGACGATGTTCATCGTATTGCCGTCGAGCTTGTAGTCCGTGCCCAGCGTGTCTTTGAGCACTTGGTGCTCGCGCGCCAGCTTGCTCTTGATCTTCAAGAACTGGTTCTCGAGCTGGGCTTTATTCACATTCGGGCTCGGATACGCACTCAGAATCTGATTGAACAACAACCAGTCGTTCATGAACTCCGTGCAAATTTTTACTTGCCGTTCGAGCAAGTCGATCATCTTGAGCTGTTTCTTAGACGGTGCCACGTTATCCTGCCTCGCTTGCGCTGGAGGAGAGCAAACGCCCTGCGCGCGTCTGCTGCATCCTCACGCCATACCCGCTTGCGGAATGCCTCCGCATTGCCCGAAAGGTCTACCAAGAGTGCGCGGGCGGTCCGTACCCGCAGCGAAGAGCGAGAGTAGCACAGAACAAGCGGCAAGTCAAAACCTAACTTGCTGCGCGATAACCCCTTACGCGGACTGAGCCGCACGCGTTTGCTGTAGGAAATTACAGCAAATTTGCTTGCCTGCCTCTGTGAGGATGCTCTCGGGATGGAACTGCACGCCCCAGATAGGATGCGTGCGGTGCTTGACGCCCATGATTTCCCCGAACTCGGATTCAGCCGTGATCTCGAGCACATCCGGACACGTGTCGCGTTTGATGATGAGCGAGTGATACCGGGTGGCGGTGAAGGGCGAGCCGATGGCGTGGAAGAGCGGTTCGCCGAAGTGCGTGATGGCGCTGGTTTTCCCGTGCATGATGCGGTCTGCCCGAACCACCTCGCCGCCAAACGCCTGTCCAATGCTTTGATGGCCCAGGCAGACGCCGAGCGTTGGAATCTCGGGGCCTAGTTCACGAATGAGGTCGACTGAAATCCCTGCTTCGTTGGGCGTGCAGGGTCCGGGCGACACGACAATGTGGTCAGGCGCCAAGGCGCGAATCTCTTCCACAGTAATCGCATCATTGCGGTGCACCCGGATGTCCGGGTCCAGCTCGCCAAAATACTGCACCAGGTTGTAGGTGAAGGAATCATAATTATCCAAAAACAGAATCATGCCTCGAGTCCTTGTTCGGCAAAATCAACGGCGCGCAAGAGGGCCATAGCCTTGTTCACCGTTTCGTCGTATTCGCGCTCGGGGATGCTGTCATACACGAGGCCCGCGCCCGCCTGGCAATAGGCGACATTATCCTTAACAATCATGGTGCGAATGATGATGCACGTATCCATGTCGCCCGAGAAACCAATGTAGCCCGCGCCGCCAGAGTATGGGCCCCGCCGGACGGGCTCCAGCTCGTCAATGATTTCCATGGCGCGAATCTTGGGCGAACCGCTCACGGTGCCCATGGGAAACGTGGCGCGAATCGCGCTGAAGGCATCCTCGCCCTTGCGCAAGGCGCCCTCGACCTGGCTGACGATGTGCATCACATGCGAGTAACGCTCGACGGCTTTCAGCCGCGTCGGCCTAACGCTGCCGAATTCACTGATCCGCCCAATATCGTTGCGGCCCAGATCGACGAGCATGATGTGTTCCGCAAGTTCTTTCTCGTCCGCCAGCAGCTCCTGCTCCAAGAACAGGTCTTCGTCGAGCGTCGCGCCTCTGGGCCGGGTCCCGGCTATTGGCCGCACCATCGCAGTGCCTTGACGCACGGAAGTCATCACTTCTGGGCTGCATCCTGCCAAGGCAAACTCTGGAAACTGCATCAGTGTCATGTAGGGCGAAGGATTGATGCAGCGCAAGGCGCGGTACAGGTTGAGCGGGGTGGTGCGGACAGGACGCTCGAACCGTTGCGAGAGCACGATCTGGAACGCGTCGCCCGCGCGGATGTACTCCTTCGCCCGCTCGACCGCCCCGCAAAACCCCTCCTTCGAGAAGCTCGAGGTAATATCGCCGACCTCAGGCGCAGCGCCAATCCGCTGGATGCCCGAGCCATTCAAGGGCTGCCGGAGGCGCGCTTCCAGTTCATCAATTTTGGCGATGGCCTCATCATAGGCGGCGTCCGCATCTTCCCCCACGTGGGCATTCGAGACGATCTTCATGCGGTTGTTCACGTGATCGAAAATCAACAGCGTGTCCGTGATCATGAAGTACAAGTCGGGCAGCTGCAGCGGGTCAGGATTGGCATCGGGAAGCGTCTCGAAAAAGCGGACGGCGTCATAGCTGATATAGCCGACCGCGCCGCCATAGAAGCCTGGCAAATCGTCAGCGCCCGCGGGATGATACTGGCGCATGAGGGCCCGCAGTTCGTCGAGCGGCTGGTCACACTCCATGGCATCGCTGCCGTTTGGACCAGAGATCGTCACATGGCGCCCGCGCGATTGAAACACAATCGAAGGGTTCGCGCCGAGGTAGCTATAGCGGCCCACTTGGTCCGCCTTTTCCACGCTCTCCAGCAGAAAGGCATAGTCCTGCCCCGCCGCAATCTTCATGTACGCGGAGACGGGCGTCTCAAGATCGGCGACAACATCGCGGTATACCGGCACCAGCGCGCCGGGCGTTGCGAGTTGTCGAAAGATGTCGCGCGTCGGGTGGATCATGGGTCATCCGGGGCTGTAGCCATGGCTGCCGTCAGGGCGCTATTTGCCCCTCGCGTTATGCGCACCAGAAAGTTTGATTAGCCGCGCCGCTCTTCGGAGGATTCTTCAGTGCCGGCGTCGGAAGCAGGCCCGGGCTGCGGCTGCGGCTGCGGCTCGCTGTCTTCCGCGGGTTGGGCGGCCGGCTGCGGCGCGGACTGGGCCGCGGCCCCGTGCTCTTTCGCGGCGGCTTCTTGCTGCTCGCGAAATGCCGCCTGTTCTTCGCGCCGTTGCGCATGTACAGGCAGCGACTTCTGCCCCGTCGCCACGCCATAACCCGGAAGCTGCGCTTCGCTCACGTCCTTCGAGGGCAACGCATAGCCGGGCTTCGCTTTCGACTTGCGCTTATCTTGCGCAATGCCCTTCACCTGCAACTGTACCGATTGAATCTCGTCGACCCCAAGCATGCTTTGTGCGGTCATCTTGATCGCCTCGCGCACGTAGTTTGCCGTCGACAAAGCCCCAACCCCTGCCTCCTGATAGATGACGGCCTGCGCGGCGACCACCACGGAACTGTCATTGGCGCTCGGCGAAACCTTAATGTCTACGCTCTTCACTTCGGGCAGGTCCGCAATCGCCTTGTTGAGATTCGCCTGCACGCTGTCGAGGTCGAGCCGCACGTCGCCGTGGGCCCCGCGAAACGTAATGTGACCCCGGCGGCTATGCCGGCCCAATTGCGGAAGGAGCAGCATCAACCCCACAAATACCGGCGGAATCCCCAACAAGATGAGAATCAGAATGCCGCCAATGCCAGCGTCCGGGCCGGCATTGTCGATCAGCCAATTCAAGGTTTGATTGGTGTAGAGGGGAATCTGCTCGACAAAGCGGTAGGCGATGAGCGCCGCGCCGCCCAGCAATATGGCCAGGCCGGTCAGCTTGATGGTGATGAGTTGAATCCAACGCATGGGCGATTCCTCTCCGCGCGGGAGGACAACCTCCCAACCTGTTGTGCTATGTACCCCGAGTGCCAGGCGCCGACGGATGCGCCCCGAACGTGAAAGCCCGCCTAGGCGGCGTGCCGCGGCAAAAACATGCTCAGTGTTTCCGGGCCAATGTCCCCGCTGTGAAACGCCTCGCTGCGAATGACGCGTGCACACAGCCGTGCCGTGTTGCGCAGCCCTTCGCTGGCAAACTCGTCCAGTGCGGCGGCCAGCCGGGAAATGGCTTCGTCGCGGGTGCGCCCCCGCGCGATAATTTTGCCGAGCGTTGAGTCATAGAAACGGGGCATATCGTACCCGGCATACAAATGCGATTCCACCCGAATGCCCGGACCGCCCGGCAAATGGCAACGCCCCACCCTCCCGGGCGAAGGGGCAAAGCCATTGTCCGGGTCTTCGGCATAGATCCGCGCTTCGATGGCATGGCCTTCGACCTTCGCGCTCGAATAGCCGAGCGGCTCGCCCGACGCGACCAGAATTTGCTCTTGCACCAAGTCGTGTCCGGTAATCTCTTCCGTGACTGGATGTTCCACTTGAATGCGCGTATTGAATTCGATGAAAAAGAATTCCTTGCTCCGCGGATCGACGAGAAACTCAGCCGTGCCGGCATTGGTGTAGCTTAGCGCCTTGGCCGCGCGCACGCCCGCCTTGCACATCTTGGCGCGCAAGGCGCTGTTCAGAAGGGTCGAGGGCCCCTCTTCGATCAGCTTCTGATGCCGCCGCTGAATGGTGCATTCCCGCTCGCCCAGCGCCACCACATGGCCATGGGCATCCGCCATGATTTGGATTTCTATATGGCGGGCGTTTTCGACGAAGCGCTCGAGATAAACGCCGCCGTCGCCAAAGGCCGCCTCGGCTTCGGCCGAAGCCATGGCCACGGCATTCTTGAGGGTCGGTTCGTTGTGCGCGAGCCGCATGCCGCGCCCGCCGCCGCCAGCTGCCGCCTTCACCATCACCGGATAGCCGATGTCCCGCGCCACGCTGGCGGCTTCTTCGGGACTCCGCACCAGCCCCTCTGAGCCCGGCACGATGGGAACACCGGCCGCCTTTACCGCCTCGCGGCACCGCGACTTGTCGCCCCCCAATTCGATGCTCTCGGGAGCAGGCCCAATAAACCCGATATTGCTCTCGCGGCAAATCTGCGCGAAGCGCGCGTTTTCTGCAAGGAACCCATACCCCGGATGAATGGCGTGCGCATCGCACACTTCCGCGGCTGCAATGATGGCCGGGATGTTGAGGTAGCTGTCGCGGGACGGAGGAGGGCCAATGCAGATGCTCTCGTCGGCAAGCGCCACGTGCAGGCTGTCGCGGTCGGCTTCTGAATAGACGGCAATCGATGCGATGCCAAGCTGCCGGCAAGCCCGCACGATACGCAAAGCGATCTCGCCGCGATTGGCTATGAGGATGCGGCGAAACATGCTGCCTGCCTAATCCAAGGCTTGAATGGCGAACAGCGGCTGGCCATATTCGACCGGCTCGCCATTTTCCGCTAGGACGCGTGTAATCTTCGCGCGCTTTTTGGCGCTGACTTCATTCATCAGCTTCATGGCCTCGACGATACACACCGTGGCCCCGGCTTCGACCGTGTCGCCGGGGTTCACGTACGCCGGTTCATTGGGCGAAGGGGCGCGGTAAAACACGCCCACCATCGGCGCCGTAATCACCTCGCCCGGCTCTTCTTCTTCGGAGACGGAGGCCTCTTTGGGCTCGGCGGCCGGGGCGCTGGCAGCACCCAGCTCGCTCGGGGGTCCTGCAGGCATGCCCCCCATCATGACGTATTGCGGCGCACCGCCCGGCGCATGCCCCGGCTTGCGCAGCGCAATCCGGCGGCCCTCTTCCTCGATCTCGAGTTCAGCCAATTCCGACTCTTCCAATAGCCGAATCAATTCTCGCAGCCGCTCGATGTCCAAAATGATGCTCCCCCCTTCGCGGCGGCCGTCAGTTCACGCGCTCGATATAGGCCCCCGTGCGGGTGTCTACTTTCACTTTGTCCCCTTCATTCAGGAAGAGCGGCACTTGGATGGTAGCTCCCGTCTCGACGGTAGCGGGCTTGGTGCCCCCCTGGGCGCGGTCGCCCTGCACGCCTGGGTCGCATTGAGTCAACTCCAGCACGACGAAATTCGGAAGATTGACGGCAATCACGTTGCCTTCATGAAAGACTAATTCGGCCGTCTCGTTTTCTTTGAGCCATTTCGCGCCCTCGCCGACAAGGTTCGCATTCACGGGAATCTGCTCGTACGTCTGCGTGTGCATAAAATGAAACAGGTCGCCGTCGTGGTAGAGGTACTGATAATCCTCCCCCTCGACGCGCGCCGATTCCATGCGCTCGCCCGCGCGGAACGTCTTCTCAAGCACCTTGCCGCTCAACACATTCTTCAGCTTCGTGCGCACGAACGCGCCGCCCTTGCCCGGCTTCACGTGTTGAAACTCGGTGATGCTCCAAAGCTGGCCATCCTGAATGATGACTAGGCCGTTGCGAAAATCTGCCGTCGATATCATGCTGGAATCACCCTTAAGTCATTGCTGTATTTCGTGAGCACATCGCACCCATCCTCGGTGACGATGACCAGGTCTTCGATTCGTACGCCCCCCTGCCCAGGGAGATAGATGCCCGGCTCCACTGTGATGGCCATGCCGGCTTGCAGCGTCTCGCTGGCGGTGGGATTCATGCGCGGGGCTTCGTGCACCTCCACCCCAATGCCATGCCCCAGCCCGTGGCCGAAGCGCGGACCATAGCCCGCTTCGGTGATGATGTCCCGGGCTATGGCATCCACCTCGCGGCAGCCCTTGCCAGCCTGGATCGCCTCCAAAGCACCTTCCTGAGCCTTCCGCGTAACATCGTAAATCGCTTCAAACCATGATCCGGGAATGCTACCAAAGGCAAAGGTTCGAGTCCAGTCGGAACAGTAGCCGTTCTTCTCGCAGCCACAATCGATCAAGACCACGTCGCCCTTCGCGAGGCGCCGGCCGCCTGGCATGTAATGGGGCATCGCGCTGTTTTCACCGAAGGCGACGATGGGGTCGAACGACAAAGCGTCGGCCCCCGCCGACTTCAACTCATACTCGAGCCGCGCGGCGACGGAACGTTCCGTATCGCCCTCTTTCAATCCATCGATAATGCGGGCAACCACGGATTCCTTGAGCTGGCTGGCCTCGCGGATGCGGGCGATTTCACCCGCGCTCTTGATCATTTGCACGCGCGTGACCAGGTCGTTGTCTGCAATCAGCGCTCCGCCAACAAAGACCTCGGCGATGGCGCTATGCTCAGCGACCGTGAGCCGCGACGGGTCGAAGGCGGCGCGCGAAACGCCGAGCGCGTTGAGGTGCTCTCCTAAACGCACCGGCAGCGACCCGCTTACTTCCTTGACCGTGTAATCGGCGACCACGCGCTGGGCTTTCTCCGTGTACCGGAAATCGCACAAGAAGAACGCCTCGTTCGGAGTGATCAATACGCATGAGGTGGTACCGATGAAATTCGCCAAATACCGGTTCGCACCGGCGCTCAGCGAGAAGAAGGCATCATGCCCCGCGTCATGCAGCCCCGCCCGGATGGCTTGGATTCTATCGATCATGAGGCATGTAGTCCCTTGGCGGCGTGAAGCGCCAGCCGGTAGCTGTCTTTCCCAAAGCCCGAAATTTGCCCCGCGGCCACCGGGGCGATGAGCGAATGATGGCGGAACGCTTCCCGCGCATACACATTGGACAGATGCACTTCAATGGTCTTGATGCCGACCGCGGCGACGGCATCGCGAAGGGCCACGCTCGTGTGCGTATATGCCGCTGGATTGATGATCAGCACATCGGCCCAGCCCGCCGCGTCCTGAATCTCCGTCACCAGCGCCCCTTCGGAATTCGACTGCACGCACCGCAATGTTATGCCCAGCGCCGCCGCTTCCTGCCCAAGCCATTCATTGATGGCGTCGAGCGTGTCGGCCCCATACACGCCGGGCTCTCGGGTTCCCAGCAAATTGAGGTTGGGGCCGTGGAGGACGAGGACGTTCATGTGCGTGCATCCGCGTGCGCCGGGAAGACGCCGCTCTTGGCCTGCCAAATGCGCTGCGCCTCTTCCCGCGCGTCTTCCGCCTTCTCATGGTAGCGGGCCGCAAGTTCGGTCATGTTGGCCTCTTCTGCCTTCTGCCGGACACGCTCCGCCTGAAGCGCGAGTTCATCCCACAAATCCGCGTTCGAGGGATAGGAGCGGCAAGCCTCTTCGTAGCTTTCGACGGCGGCCAAAGCAAACCGCACCGCATCTTCTCCCTGCGCCACGCTGGCGCGCAGCCACAGGGCCTCTCCCAGCCAATTGTGAAACCAGGGCTGCCACGGGCTGCGCGATACGCCCTCTTCGGCCCAGTACAGGGCCCGGCGCGCAAACTCTTCCCGCTGCCGCGGATTGCGCTCGAAAGTGGCGAGCACGGCATACCAGCTGTAAATCGTCGCGGCCATTTCGGGCAGTTCGCCATACATGCTGTCGCACGCAAGGAGCCGCTCGATATATTGCAGGGACTCATGCTTGGCCATGGCACGCGCGGCCGGCACATCGGTAAAGACGATATAGCTCTCCGTCGTCAGGCGTTGGCCATCCGGGATGCGCTCGAACTGCACCGGATTCGCGGAAATCATCCGCCCGAAAACACCCGCCCGCGCAAGGTCTTCCCGCAGGGGAATCAGCGCGCCCGCCTTTACGACCGGCAAATAATACTGCCGCGTGTCTTCTTCCATCGCCAGCATCTCGCGGGCGGCGGCTAAGGGCCGGTTGCCGCTGGCCGACACCCCGAGCGGCTTGAACTGCTCAGCATACGTGTCAAAGAAATACAACCGCAGACTCGTGCCCGCGAAAAGCGCCACCACGAGCAATAAGGGAATTGCCGTCAATTGGCTCGGCAAGTGCGCCTTCTCCGGCGAATCCGCCGGGGCCTCCGCTTCGCCCCGGCGCGCCGCATCCAGAAAGTGGCACTTCGACAGAAATGTGCCCGCCAGGATAAACACTATGTTGGTCAACGATGGATTCTGAAAATTGAAGTCGACGAAGGCGTGAATGCAAAACGCCAGCAGCCCCGTCAGCAAACCCGCCAGCAATAGGCGTTGCCGCGGATCTTGTTCCCGCCAAATCCGCACGCCTCCCTGCACCATCAACACGCCCCAGAAGGCGCAAAACAGCAGCAGCCCGGGAATGCCCGTCTCGGCGAGGGCCTGCACATAATCGTTGTGCGCTTCCTTCACGTCGCCCGCGCCGATGTATTGAAACTTTGGATACGACGTTTCGAAATTGCCCCAGCCAACGCCGCTGAACAGCCGCTCGCGCGCCATGCGGAGACCGACGCTCCAATACGTCAGGCGGAGCCGGAAGGTCGCGAGATTCGTCAACTCGCCCGTCGTCGGCGCACGCCCCTCTGCGCTTAATACCGGCGCGCCCTCAGGCATCGGCGGCGGCGTGTACTCCGCGACGGAGTCCCCCTCGGCGGGCATCTCTACAGGACTCGCCGGTTGCGCCGCTTGCGAAGCATCCTCCTGAGCGCCTGCGCCCCCTGCGACGAGCAAGGCGCCACAGGCCATCACGCATGCCAAGCTTGCGCCAACAATCCCGGGAATCAGCCGCTTTCCAGCAGAGCCGCGCAGCAGCATCCAGACGGACATCGCAACAGCGGCCACGGCCAACGCAATCATGGCGCCGCGGGTGTAGGTCGCCCACAGCGCAAGCAATTGCAAAACAAACACGGCGGGAAACGCAATGGCCTGCAGCCATGCGTACCAGATGCGCATGCCGCGGGCCGGGCGAATCCATGCGGTCAGGGCGACGATGCCGATGGGCACGCCGAACAAGGTAGGCCAGTACACCAAGTCGCTATGGAACCAACTGACGCGCCGCACGTCGACCTCTTGTATGACCCCCAGCAGCAGATACAGCCCGAAGAAGGCGCCCATGGCCAGCGCAATCGTGGCTGCCAGAACCGCCTTGTCTTCATTAGGGCCGGCGTCATGCGCGCCGGAAGCATGCTTGCCGCGTTTGGCGGTTGCGTGTTCGCGCCAGGCCCGCTCGAGCGCTTGCGGTGTCTCCACCCGGGCCATGCCGATGCTCGAGCCCTCGTGCACCGGCTTGATCATGAGCGGAAA
>CAZLBS010000029.1:13510-14485 GCA_964557505.1 uncultured Nitrospiraceae bacterium
ATACGGAATGCCGAGCAGCAAGAATGCCGCCAGCGCGTTCGGAAACAGGAACGAGCCAAAGGCGCGGTTCGATTCGAGGCGGTGCGCGAATTGCGGCGATAGTTCGCCCCGGCCCAAGTACTCTTCGAGAATGCGGGGGTTCTCTTGAACGGCGATGCGGACATACGCCAACACATACTCGGCGTGCGCAAGGCTCCAAATGGCCTCGCAAAAGACGACGCCAACGAAGCCCCCCATCACGATCGCCACGCCAACCGGCCGGCGAATCCCATTGCTGGCCAAAACGAACAGCAAAAAGCACGTGATCCAAATATGAATCATGCGGTACGTGGCGTCGTATTGAACGGTCCAGAAGAGCGATAGGCTGCCCCAGAGGATGTAGGCAGCGAGCAACGAAATGAGCAGTCCCCCGCGCAGATTCGGACCACGGATGAGCAGCCGGGCGCTCCACAGGGCCGCAAACACAAGGGTCACGAACAACACGAGCGTGTCGTACATGGGAAAGACAAGACCATCAATCGCCGTGCGCACGGCGATACAGGCGATGAGGCCGTATGCCACAGGCTCTCCGATGATCTGCCGCCACAGCGGCACGCGCTCGCTCGGCGCTGGCGGTGCGGCGGCCTTCTCCGCGGCCTCGGCGGAAGGCGGCGCCGTGTCGGAGGCCGCCTGCTTCGCGCTCTGAGCCGTTGCGGCGGCGGGGTTATAGCGCTTTTTCTTGCTCACGCGTCGAGGTCCGCTGTTGCACTCGGTGGCGGGAGATGCGCTTCACGCGGCGTGACTGGCTCCGGCACGTTAGATGCTTCGGATGGCGCCGGTTCCGTCCGAGGCTTCACATTCATCAACAGCACGATGATCGCAAAAACGCCCAGCGCCTGCATCAGAATCAGAATGGCCCCTCCGAGCCCGAGCCTCGGCAAGACCGCCGCGCCAATCCCGTTGATTACCGCGACGAGAAAGATGAACTCGACCGCC
>CAZLBS010000030.1:0-14463 GCA_964557505.1 uncultured Nitrospiraceae bacterium
CGATACAAACGGCGGCACGTGGGCCGCAATCGATAGTTGGATCGCCTGGGCTTGGGCCCTGCATGATCCCCAAACCGCCTGGCGGTTCTTCCTATCTACCACGTTGTGCGCACGCGCCGAGAAGTACCCAGAGGTCTGGTACGGCGTCTGGTCCGGGCCTGATTCCTACAACGCCCACCATCACAGCAAGCCCGGTGAAACGTTCAACTTGAATGCGACGCCGATGAGCCTGTACCCCATCATGAATATGAACCGGCACAGCGGGCCGCTGCTCGATATCATCAAGTTCGCGGGCTTCGGCTTCAAAGATGGGCGGATTACGATTGCCCCCCGGTTTCCGTTCGACTGCTTCGACGTGCAAACGCCAGTCATAGGCGTGCGCCGCTCCGGAAGCACGATGGGCGGGTATTACACCGCTCAGCGAACAGGCCGCTTCGGGTTTTCAGTGGCGCTGCCAGGTGGCGGGCCCGCATCCGTACGGTTTGAACCATCGGATGCTGCGCATCGCGAGTCTGATGGCAAACTGCTTATCGACGTAGAGTTGCAGGCTGGGGCCTCAGTTCGCTGGGAGATTACTTGACGTAAGCCTCTTCGGGCCTGCCCGCACCCTTCGCGGCGGCTTCATCTTTAGCGACAGCTTCCTGATTGGCTTTCCGCCAGTCTTCCATCTTCAAGAAGAACAGCAGCATGGATGGGACCAGCAGCAGGGTGAAGACTGTCGAGAGGGCGAGCCCGCCCAAGATGACGCTGCCAAGACCGCGGTAGAGTTCGGAACCCGGTCCTGGGAAAAACACGAGCGGCGCCATGCCAAGCAGCGAGGTGGTAGCGCTCATGTAGATGGGCCGGATGCGTGAACGGGCAGCCTCGAGTACGGCTTCACGGTGCGGCATGTCTTGCTCGCGAATGTTGAGCAGGGCCTGATAGACAATGAGAATCGGGTTGTTCACCGTCACGCCGATAAGGATGATGAACCCGAGCATGGTCACAATGTCCAGTTGCTGCGGCACGATGAAGGCATCCAGCAGCCGAAGGCCGATAAGCCCCCCCGCACCTGCCAACGGAATGACGACCATGATCACCAACGGATACACAAAGTTGGAAAGAAGGGCAGCCATCAGCAAGTAGCTGATAAGCGCTGCCAAGGCAATGTTCCACTGAAGCGCCTGCCGCGTTTGCGTTAGCTTGTCAGCCGTGCCCGTCATTGTGACATCGACGCCCTCCATCACGCCTTGTGCTTCGAGCTGAGGGATGATGCCGGTCTCGATGGTCTCCATGGCTTCCTGAATGGTCACTTCGTAGGGCGGCGTGACCTGAAGCGTCATCGTGCGCTCACGCTCCAAATGCCGAATCTCGGTCAGGCCGGTCGTCTTTTCCAAGTCGCTGAGCGAACTCACCTGCACTGTCTCGCCTACAGGGGTTGCCACGAGCGCCTCATACAATTCTTCCGGGGAACGAATGTCGCTCTCCGCGACTTTAACGACCAGGTCAATCTTCTTTTCTCCCGGTTGCTTGAACTCGCCGATCTCGCGTCCATCCATAAGGACATCCAGGCCAATGCCGAATTGCTCAGCCGACATGCCGACGGCCTGCAGCAGTTCGTAGGATGGCACGAAGTTCGCTTCGGGAAAGAGCAAGTCTAGCGACGGCAAGGGACGCACTTGCACGTCGGGAATCGCGCCCCTGATCTGCCCAAATGCCGCGCCAGCGGCTTGCACCAATTGGTTGATGTCGTTGCCTTGAAAATTGACCTCGATGGTCCGGCCCTCACCGATGCCTTGTTCGAAAATGCTGGCCTGATTGCTGATGCCAAACACACCTGGTATGAGACCGAGGGCCTCCTGGCTTAATGGAATGAGTTCGCGCGTGCGGGCTTGATTGGCGCTGATGACGCCAAAGACCATCAGGTTCTGGCGGCCGACATAGAACATGTGACGAACGCGCGGATAGCCGTCTTTTTCCTCTGCCCGGTAGGGTTCCATAAAGGCGAACAACGTTTCGCCAATTTGCGTGCGCTCTTCGAATGACAACCCAGGCGGCGGAATGAGAATGTTGATGATGAGGTCGCGATTGCCTTGCGGCAGATACTCCATCTTCGGGAGCAGGAGATAGGCACTGCCCACGGCGCCGCCGACCAAGAGGAGAATGGTCGCCAGGCGCGTGACGACATTGCGCGTGGCCAGATGGATGACGCCCATTAGGCCATCGGCGATGGCGCTGCCTGCGCGCGCCAGACCGCCGAGACGTGATGGCTTTCGCTCGGCTGCTTGTTCCGGCCCATCCGTCTCGTCGTGCTTCGCGCGGCCCTTGCCATTCTCCTTTCTTGCGGACCGCACGGCGCGGCGGTCCATGAAGCCAAACAACTGCCGTGATAGCATTGGGATGACCGTCATAGAAACGAGCAAACTCAATCCAACGGCTGAGGTTACGGCAATGGCGATGTCATTGAAGAGTTGCCCGGCTTCATCCTCGAGAAACACAACGGGAAGGAATACGGCGATGGTCGTCAAGGTGCTTGCGAGCACGGCGCCCCACACTTCGCGGGTGCCGTCCATCGCGGCCCGGTAGGCGCTCTTCCCCATGTTGTGATGCCGGTCAATGTTTTCCAATACGACGATCGCGTTATCCACGAGCATGCCGACCGCGAACGCGATGCCAGCCAAGCTGACCACATTCAGCGTCGTGCCAAACGCATACATCGCCATAAAAGTGCCGATGATGCTGATTGGAATGGCCACAGCGACGACTAAGGTCGGCGCGAGTTTCCGCAGGAAGAGCAGCAGCACGGTGATGGCCAGAGCGCCGCCAATCGCGATATTCTGCTGGAGCAATTCAATGGCGCCGCGTATGTATGGCCGCTGCTCGTTTACAATGGTCAACTCGAGCCCCTGGTCCCGCAGCATCTCTTCGTTCAGGTCGAGCACAACCTGCTCCACGGCGTCCGTCAGGTCAAGAATGTTGGTGCCTGGTTGAGGGCGCACGCCAATGGCAATGGCTTTGTCGCGCCCGCTGATGACGGGCGTCTCGTGCTTCTGGTACCCATAGACGACGTCGGCCACATCGCCGACGCGGACGATGCGCTGCCCATCGGACACAATGACCAAGGCTTCAATGTCTTCTGTGTTGCGGTATTCTGCTACCGAGCGCACGCGAAACTCGCGCCGCCCCACGCCGAGCCGTCCCGCCGAAACGTTGGCATTGCCGCTGCGCAACGCCTCGACGACTTGGTCGATGGTCAGTTGGTACGAAGCCAAGGCTTCCGGGTCGACCTTGACGTGCATTTCCGTCTCGACGCCGCCGCCGATAAACAAGTCGGAGACGCCGTCGACGCGGTCGAGAAATTGCCGCACCTCGTTTTCGAGATACGTTCGATATGTCCAGATGTCGCGGTCATTGCCCTCAAGCGTCTGCAGCATGATCCAAACGACGGGCGACGCCTGTGCTCCGGATGCATTGATGACAGGCCGGTCGACATTCTCGGGATACCGTGGGACTTCGTCGAGCTTGTTCGAGACGCGCAGCAATGCGTTGTCGATATCGGTGCCAATGTCGAAGGTAAGGCTTATTTGCCCTTGTCCATTCGACGCCGTGCCCTCCATCTTGCGGAGGTTGCGCACTCCCTTTAGAACCTCTTCCTGCTCTTCGATGATGTCCCGTTCGACTTCATATGGCGTCGCGCCAGGCCATACCGTCGTGACTGTGATCTCAGGCTCGTCGACGCTGGGGCTGAGTTGAATGGGGATGAGCTGCAGGGAGATTAGGCCGAAAAGGAGCAGCAAGATGACGCCTACGGTCACCGTCACGGGCTGGTCTACAGATAGGCGGATGATTCCCATAACAAAAGATGCCTAGCGGTTACTTGTTCATAATTTGAATCGGCTGCCCAGGCCGGAGACGTTCGTGGCCCTTCACAATGACTTGCAGGCCTGGCGGCACGACGTCGCTTGGGACGCCCGCATACCGGTCTTGATACCCCAGCACGTCCACGGGCGTGTCGATGCCTTGCCCATCCTGCGCCAGCACGACGGACGTGTCGCCTCGCGTTCCCACGAGTACGGCATCGCGCGGCACCAGCGTGCACTCAGTCACGTCTCCGATAGGCATTTGCACCTCCGCGGACATGCCTTCGAGAAGCCAGGGGCGATCCACGAGCCGAATCTTGATGGGGAAGGTACGGGTCGCGGGATCGCCAACAGGACTGCCTTCTGTAATGGTCCCTTCTATGCGCTGGTCCATGATCGTCATTTCGACGTTTGCCCCGCGCTCGACGAATGGCAAGTGCTTTTCCGGCAGAAAGACGATGACGTCGTGCAACGCGTCGCTCGCATAATTCGCGAAGGTTTCACCCTCTTCAAGCCATTCGCCTCGTTCGATCAAGCGGCGCAACACCACGCCGCTATAAGGCGCGCGTATGGTCTTTCGCTCGAGCATTTCCTCCATGCGCCGAACCTGCGCCCCCGCGGATTCGACTTGGTGACGCAAGGCATCAACGGTGAAACGGATGTCGTCGTACTCTTGCTCGGTGGTCACTTCGTCATCGAGCAATATTTTTGCACGCGTGAGCCGCGTTTCTTCGAGGTCGAGTTCCGCTTGGCGTTGTTTACGCAAGGCGCGGGCCGCATCCAACTGCGCTTGCAGCAACTCGGAATCGAGCCGCACCATCGGCTCCCCCGCGTCCAGATGATAGCCCTCTTCGAACAACACCTCGAGAGCCTTGCCCGCGACTTCGGATGCCAATTCAGAAGATTCCTTAAATTGGACGGTGCCCTTGAAAGGCGCGGTAGGCGCGAGTCTGCCTGGTATGGACTCCTCTACCGTCACTTTGGCAGGCGGCGGACCGCCTCCTTGGGCATGGCTCACTCCTTGCACGAGGAGTACGAGCACGCCACCCAATGCCAAAAGACGCCAGAGACTTGTCATCTTGAACAAAAACACGCACGCATTTCCTTGCCGCTCATCGTAGGCCGCGGGCCTGTCGCAACGAATAGGAGACATTGTGGAGTCTCCGCACATTCCATATGGGTGCATTCACCTAGTCCGCCGTTTCGGTCGCCGGAACGATGCGCACCGTCGACTGATAGCCGTTATGGTCGCTCAACCGAACCCCCTCAAATTCTGTCAATTCAAGGGTTTCGAGCGTTTCAAAGGTATAGGCTGGGCTTTCCCGCGCAAAGATATGGTCGATGGCTGAGGGAATAGTCATCACCCGTATGAGACCCGCGTCCTCGACCAAGCTATCGTAACCCGTTCCGCTTCCCTCTCGGCTATTGAAGTCGCCCAGTACGAAAGCTGGAGCCGATGGCACGTGCGTTGCTTTGATGAATGCAATCATTTCTTGCATTTGCTCGCGCCGCACGGCGTGGTATTCCGGGCGCCCGTAGCCCGCCTGCGCATGCGTATTGTACACGTCCGTATAGCCGCCTTCGGGAAGCGCAATACGGGCAAGCGCGACGCCCTTGCCAGCCCACCAGTCTCCTTCCCACAGCCGGTACCAGGGGTTGGCCACCGTGAAACGGTGAAAATAGGTTTCTTCTATAGGATAGGCGCTCGAGATCATCAGGCCGCTGCCCACTGTCGCGCCCGGAAAATATTCGTGATACTGCAAGCGCGTCGCCCCGAGCCCTTCGATCAGCAGTTCGCGTTCCTCGCCGATGAACGCCTCCTGAAAGCAGACAATGTCCGGGTCGGTAACGGCCAATTGCTTGGCAATGGCGACCATTCGCGCTGGGCGGTTCTGCCCCACGATCGCAAGCAACTGAATGTTGAAGGTCACCAACTTGAGTTCGGTGGGGTCTTCTAATGCAGGCGGAGCCTCGGCCAGCAGCCGGCTCGCAGCATAGTCCGTCTCGCTCGGGGTTCGCGGATTCACAATCAGTGCCGTGCCTGCGACGACAAGTATCGGGATGAGGATAATGGCTGCCAATACGCTGACGCAGCCGAGGGCAATTGCCTTCATGTCGCTTCCTTGTTCGTGAATGCGGCGCGGCCATTCTTGCAGACGCCAGCGGAAATGCTGTGCCGCGCGCCGCTCCCCAGCCTCCAAGTCTATCGGCTGCTTGCGAATGGCGCAACGCGCGGGCGGTGCAACAGGGCAACCAGAACGGCTGCGAAGGCTGCTATGCCGTATTCGGCCAGACGCCACGGTTCCGTCATGCCTGCTGCCATGGACTGCAGCCAGGCCGCCAGCCCTGCCCAATACGGGTCATCAAGCGGCGGATACACCAAAAAGCGCAGGTACCACATCAATGAGGCCGTCCCAAGTGCGAGAATGGCTGCACAGGCCGCGGAAGCCCACCGTCCGTGCGTCAGCAAAAACGGCGCGAAAGGGAGCGCCCACGTTGTATACCAGGGAAAAACGGCTGGGGAGGCCAGCAGCAGCGCGAGCATCACAAGGGCGGCCATCGCCGGAAAGGCGCCACCTACTCCCTGGCCGGTACGAAACGCCCAGGCGAATCCTCCTGCCAGCACCGCCAAGGCAACCGCGATGGCAGCTTGACTGCCGGCCAACGCTTCCACCAGCGGAAACAGGGAGGCATTGGTACGCCACCCGCTGCCAAAAGCGAGAAAGCCGCTGATGCCCTCCACGCCGGCCAGAAGAATGGGCAAACTGCCAAGCGCTCCAGTCGCGATATAGACCGCGGCGCATTGTTGCACTGCGGAGCGTCCCTGCCGCCATGCGCACCACAGGAGGAGCGGTCCCAGCAGCAGGCCGTTAAGCTTAATGAGCGCGCATAGGGCAGCGAGAAACCCAGCCGCACGCCACCGACGTCCCTGGACGGCCAGGGCCGCGCCAAGCATCACGGGCAATAGCAGCCCCTCCATCTGCCCGCGCTGCGCGAAACTATCAAGCGTCACGGGGGCTAGTGCATAAAGCAAGGCCCAGGACTCGGGCAGCCGCATGCGGCGCAGCAGCATGACCAGCAGAAAGATTGCGCCGAGATCGCCAAGCGTCATGACGAGCCGTACGTTGAAGGATGGCTCGAAGGGCAGCACCGCGCAAACAAGAAAGCCAAGCATCGCGGCAGGCCCGTATACCGTGTGAATATCGTTGTATGCCGGATTCAGCCCATGCCAAAGGATTGGATCGCGAAAGGCTGCTAGGGCCGCGTCGTTTGGAACGTAGGCATACGGATTCAAGCCATTCAGCAGCAGCCGGCCGTCCCAAAGATTGCGAAAGAGGTCGCTGTTGTAGCGGTGCGGCCCAAGCAAGAAGGCGGCCCGTGCGGCGGCCGCCATAGCCATTAGCGCTTGGGCATGACGAACGGGCATCGGGCCGCGAGCGATCAACAACCACGCGAGGACGGAATAAGCGATACCCGCCGCAAGCAACGCCGCTAGGTATAGGTCGATGGGCTGAGGTTCTGCATGGCCCCTGCCCCATTCGCAAGCGCAGCCCGCCGCAAACAGGTAGAGGGCCCCGGCGGCCCAAATCAAACCGGCGTGCCACCTCGTCACGAGCGGCACGCCGGTTGTGTATGCATCACATTCATTCGCGTCATCGGCGCGAATCAGCAGCGCTTTTTATTCGTTTGGCACCGAGCCCGAACCGAAGCCCCCGCCGCTGGACTGCGCCGCCGCCGCGGTCACTTCGTTCTGGGTGTTCAGCGTCCAGTCGTATTCATTGAACACCACATCAGCTTCCCCTTTGTCAGCGTCCAGCAGCCCCTGCTTTACGGCGGGATCCTCTACCAGTTCAGCGGTCCACTTGAAGATGCCGCCATGCCCGTCCCAGTCGCCGCGGTACCACTGCATGATCCGGCTCAGGTGCACGGTATTGTCATCTTCATCGTACCGCACGTACTTTTCGTTATTGGCGAACTGGCTGGCCTGGTCGGCGAGCTGCGCCTCGAGCCGGTCGCCGAAGTACGCCTCGCCCCGAATGGACGGGCAACTGATGGCCGCGCACACCAAGGCCATGTGGATGCGGGGTTCATCAAACTCCTCGCGGATGATGCCGTGTTCGATGTGGTTCAGGCTCATCGTCTCGTTGCCGAGAATATGTTCTTTCTTGTCGAAGAAGGTGCTGGGATCAACACCCGCGCGTATTTTGTGCTTAATCACGCCATTGATGCACAGCGCATTGTAGGCATTGCACAAGGTCGCCAAGCGGTGGTCCTCGGACTCATACGCGTCCAAATTGGCCCCTGCCAATTGCGTGATGTACGTTTCGAACACGTGGTCCCGGGCAATGCCGTCGTAGTCGACTAGGCCGTCGGCGACATAGTTCAGAATCACATAGTTCCAGAGCATGTTGTCCACGCCCGCTTCGTCAGGGTTAGGGTCCGGCGCCGTCGTTGGGGTTGCCGCGTCGAACGCACGCACCGCCACAAAGATGGGCACGATGAAGCTGATGACGGCGATCCAGAAAAAGCCGCCGTAATACTCTTTGCCTTTTTCGAACATCGCTAGGGTCTCCGCGGGGTTAGTGCTGACTGCGCTCGTCGCAGCACATTTCGTTCATCTTAGGAATGTCGTAGGTGGTTCGAACAGATGCGAGTACGGTCTTGTCGCCGGCATCCGTGCCGCCAGGATACTTCTCGTCTTTCATAGGGGCATCGCCCACATGAAGAATCTCCATCGGGCAGCGCACCACGCACTCTTGGCAGCCCACGCAGGGCGTATCTTCAAGCGTGACGGGACGGCCCTGCAATGCGCGCGTCTTGATGTCGATGCCCATCTGGCAATACTGATTGCAGACGTTGCAGTCGATGCACTTGCCCTTCTCCGGGCTAATCTTGAATTGCGACCAGCGCCCCCAGAAATTCATCCAGAAGGCAAGCGGACACCACATGCGGCACCACATGCGTTGGCCCAGGAAGGGATACAAGCCAATGGCCAAGGCCCCGGCCAAGAAGGTGCCGGCCCACAGATTGTATTGGCCATAGAGGTCAATGCCGAGCGGCGCCCAGCCCATGAAGTCCGCAATGGTGGCGATGGCAGCAAGGCCAATGAAGACGAAGCCCCACTTTTCCATTGCCCGCGGAAAATCGCCTTTCGGGCCGCGATGGCGGAAACTGTTGCCGACCGTCTCGGCCAATGCCCCGCAGGAGCAGATATACGAACAATACAACTTGCCCCACTTGATGGTGACCAACGGCAGGATGACGAAGGTCAGCAGCACCGCCCATACGACGCCGACGACCGCCACGGTATTCCACCAGGCAGGGTCGCCCGGGCCCGCCACCGGCTGCAGATGAAAGGCATCCATCTTGAGGGGCCATGCGTTGAGCGATTTTTGAAGCGTAGCCGTCCACGGATTCCGGCCGAGCCAGATGACCAAGCCCACTGGAATGCCCCACCAGAGCGTCCATTGCGCCGCGATAATGGTGAGATTCCGCTTCCAGATGGTCTTGTTGTTGTATCGGATGGCCCAGTAGATGCCGAAGCCCGCGATGCCGCCGAAGTACAGCAGGTAATAAAAGCCGCCAAGATTCGCAAAGTAATCGGGCACCGCGTTGTACATCCAGGCGAAGCCCGGGAGGTAGTACGGCCCATGCCCTGCCAATTCCGGATTGGTCGTAAACACCTTTGGCAAGGCGTATGCGCCATAGGCCGCGAGCGCGCCAAAGACCAGCAAGACTTTTGGCGCGGGAACCTTAAAGGGCGGCGTATGGCCCCGGTTCTCGATGTTCCATTGCACGAGGCTTGCCCCGAGCACGCCAAGCCAGGCGATTGGCAACACCGTCATGAGCGTCATCCAGGTATAGGTCATGACAGGCTGAAAGGTGGAACTGCTCATCCAACTGAGGCCCGGAATCAGCCACTCGCCTTCCCCGGCAGATGCTGGTTCGAGCACGAAGTACTTGGCGAAGTGATAGACAAAGATGCCCAAGGCTACGCCAAATATGGACCAGAAGACGCGCCGCTTGTTCCAAACGCCGTCGAGCTCCAGTCCCATATCGAGCAGGAAGTCGACGGGTGGAAGCGTCCCGATAAGGATCAATACATTGTCGTTTGGAATCGTCTGCAGGGAGCCATCGACCTCGATGTCGGCCTCGTCTTCTCGGATTTCCTTGAGATTGCTCTTGCGGAGGATGGTCAACTTGCCTTCGGCCTCGGCCTCTTCCAACAGGCGCTGGTTGTCCTCCTTGGCGCGGAAGAAATCGCCGCCCCGGTAGCTGAGGGTCACGTTGTTGTGTTCCATCAGCATCAAGGCCGCCTCAATCGCCGAGTTGCCGCCGCCAACAACGACGAGATTCTTCTCGTGATAGTCATCGGCCGTATGCAAGCGGTAGGTCACTTTGTGCGACTTCTCAGCCCCAGGGATTTGCAAGAGGCGCGGCTGGCCCTGACGCCCCACAGCAACGATAATGTTGCGCGCGGGGAATTCTTTGCCATCCTTGGTCTCGACGATAAAGCGCCGCTCGCCTTTCTTGACGACGCGCTTCACCTCGACCTCCTCCTTGTAATTGATCTCCTTGGCCTTCAGCACATCCCCAATCATGTCGAGGAATTCGCCCTTCTCTTTATCGCCCTCGACCTGCAACTGGCTGATATTCTTGAGAAAGCGCGGTTCGCTGTAGACCTTCTTTCCAGGAGGAAAACTGCGCACGGTGCTTGCGAGCTTGTTGCGCTCGAGCATCACGTACTTGAGCCCGCGCGATTCCAGCTCGATTGCCGCCGAAATGCCAGCGGGTCCACCGCCCACGATGACGGCGTCAAGGCGTTCGTCGTCGCCGTCGGTGTGTTTGAAGGCGCCCTTCTTCTCCATCTTCTGGACGCACTCGACCCCGTGATTGGCTGCGACCTTGACGAGCGGGAGGCCCGTCACGTCGCCAATCACATGAATCCCCCGTACGGACGATTCGTAGTTGGAGTCCACGATAGGCAGGATTTCTTGCGGTGGGACTGTGGCGACGACTTTACGCGGCTTCTCGTCGCGTTGGGCGGCGCCGTTTTTCTGCGCGCCTGCCCCTGCTTCTGCTACGGTCATGAGATACCCTCACTGATGTTGGCCGGGCGCCCTTCGCCACCCCTGCCCACGGGCGAAACGGCGCCCGGATTTCCGGGCAGTCACGATGGCCGCTCCCCCACCAACAGGAGCGAATCCACCAGTGATTAGCTGCCTTCTTCCTCTTTTGCGCTACCGGCAGCCGGCTCGGCCGCACCTTTGGCCGCAGCTTCACCAGCGACGGATGAATCGCCCTCATCGTTGGCCACGAAATCCAGCGCGGCCCCGTTGATGCAGTACCGCAGAGCAGTCGGCGGCGGACCATCATTGAAAACGTGGCCCAAGTGGCTGCCACATTTGCTCGCGACCACTTCCACGCGCCGCATGCCATAGCTATTGTCTTCGACCAACACGATGGCATCCGCATTCACGGGACGCGTGAAACTCGGCCAGCCTGTGCCGGATTCGAACTTGTCTTCGCTGCTAAAGAGCGGCTGGCCCGTGGTCGCCGAGACATAGGTTCCGGCCTGCTTGTTGTCGAGCAGATCGCTCGAAAAGCGCATTTCAGTCCCTGCTTCGCGCAAGATGTAGAACTCTTCCTTCGCGAGTTCTTTCTTCCACGCATCCGCACTTTTTTCCACGGGCCATGTCATGCTTTCGACGCTAGCCTTGACCTCGATGCCGCCAACCATCTGCTTCCCTTCAGCAGTCTCGGCGAACCCCGAAGAACATCCGGCCAATACCAGCATCGCGCCACAACCGCACACCGCGGCGGCGACAGCCCGTCGGGCGTACGTGAGTGAATGTTTGCCACGTGCCGCGATGCGCTTGTTGGCCATATTGGTTGTCATCAGGAAAGTCCACATGCTTAGGTACTCCTTAAGAACGTATCACAAACCATGGAGATATGAAATACGAACAATTGTTCGTATATCTAATGCGCATCACACGATTGTGGGCGCGCATATCTTGGTAAATCTGGCAAATCCAGACTACTTCGAAAGATCCTCAAGCGCGTCAAGAATAGCACTGGGCTCGGCGCGCTTCCGGTAATCTTTGTCGATGAAGGCATACGCAACCGTGCCATCCGAAGCAATGACATAGGTCGCGGCCAGGGGCAATTCCATGCTTTGGTCGCCGTTGTACGCAGCCAAATCGATGCGCCCGTCAAATGCCTCTTGCACGCCCTTCGGCAGCGTATAGACGACGCCGTAGTCCTTGGCGACTTCGTTGCCAGCATCGCTCAACACATGAAACGCCAGGTCGCTCTTCTGCTTGGTATCAAGGGAGTTGTCGGGCGTTTCAGGGCTTAGCGCGGCCAAGGTTGCGCCCTTGGCTTGAATGTCCGCCAGCACCGCCTGCATGGCCCGAAGCTGAATGTTGCAATACGGGCACCAGCCGCCGCGGTACCACGTGAGGACGACCGGTCCTTCGGCAAGCAAGGCGCTTAATGGGACATCGTTGCCGGTGGCATCCGGCAAGGTGAAGTCAGGGGCCTTGTCCCCCACTTTAAGCGCGCTCTCGAGCACGCCTGATTGGGCCACTTCCTCGACCCCTTCGTCGTAGGTCTTCTTTACCGCGTCCGCCGCACGTTCGTTGAACTCAGCCCGGTACTCATCAAGTTGGACTTGAAGGCGCTTGGTCTTTTCCATTTCTTTTTCCTCCGCCACTGCCGGGGTCCCTGCCGCCGCAAACCCCAGCGCCGTTGCAACGCACCATGTCAAGATCGAAACGTTGGTGTTCATGAGCACTCCATCTCCGATGCCATTAGTTTCCAATGCCCTATTTTGCAATGATGGGGAGCGCATCGCCACCCGAGGTGTATTCGCCGCTGTCTCAAAACACGGTCAAGCCTTGGCTTAAACAATTAAGGCCGGGGTCGCACGTCTGGCGCCCCGGCCTTTGAAAGCATCTGTTGGAGGCTTCTTACGAGCCTTCATTCATTTCCTTCTCTTCAGCGGGCGCCGAGCCCTCTTCTTTCTCTTCCATGGCCGAGCCTTCCGATTTGCCGGAATCGCCATCCGTCGTGCAGCCTGCCATCACAAAGACCGCCGCGAAACCCATGGCGCATGCCGCGAGGATGCGCGCGAGCGAGTTCCGTGCTCCCCAGAAACCAACGACGCTTTTCTCACTTGCCATTGTGCCGCTTCTCCTGTGCAAATTGACCAGCGTTGATAATCCAACTCCGCTGGCGTCCTCATGAATGCGAACGCCGTTCCATTTAGAAGGCGCTCTGACAAAACCTCGCGCGCGCAGTATGGAGTAAACAGGCGCTTACGTCAAGAAGGCGTGCGCACTCGTGGACATATGCGGTGGGCATTCGAGCTTGCTCCGGGAATCGTCATGTACCACGCCCGCGCATGCAAACGCTACACTAACGGCGAAACGCACGACGAAGAGGAAGCGTCTCATACGGACGATGATGCATTCAGAGAATCGAAATTGCCGGCACACGCCGTTCATTTGCATGCCGATGCTTTGCTTAGCGGCGGCATGCGGGCTGTTTGGCAGCGCCTGCACCAACGACCACTACCGCAATCAGGCTGATGCAGCCGCCTACACGCTCATTGCGGACCGCAGCACCGACGTGCCCGGCATGCTGACGCAGTTCTCCATCGAACCGCCAGCCCAGGTACTCGAGCCAGAGGGCCGTGCGCACGTGCCGGAATTGGATGCGCTTCCCCTTAGTGAGCGCACGCCTGAATTCCTTGGCGAGGGGGCAGAACTCGAAACCAATGCCCGCGTGCTATCGCTGGAAGATGCCCTCGGCCTTGCCGTTACGTACAACCGAGGCTACCAGACACAGAAGGAGTTGGTCTTTCTCGAGGCCCTGGACCTGGACTTTCGGCAAGATCGCTTTCGCCCGATATTCGCAGCGCGGGGCGGTGCTGCCTACAACCGCACTACGCGGGACGCGTTCGAAGCAACGCCTGGAACGGTCTTCACGGAGACCGCCCCCGGCGCTATTGATCTGATCGGTCAATTGACGGGGACGCCGGCGGAGCTGCTCAGCCGCTATGCGGCGGTGGTCGACTCGGCGGCGCGCGTCACAGGCATCGACCAGCCGCGGCCGGTCATCGTGGATGAGCGCAGTGTCAGCGGTTTCAGCCGTGTCGGCGTTGACCTCTTGTTGAAGGGCGGCGCGGCCATTGCGGTAGACCTGACCTCAAACTTCCTCCGCTTCATCACGGGCGACCCGCGCGCGGCGACCTCGAGCGTACTCTCAGCGACCTTTGTGCAGCCCCTATTGCAAGGCGCTGGGCGTGATGTGGCCGCCGAAAACTTGACCCAGGCGGACCGCGATTTGCTTTATCAGATTCGTGCGTTCACCCGGTTTCGAAAGGAGTTCGCGGTCGATATTGCCTCGAGTTATTACCGCGTCTTGCAGTTGCGCGATGCGTCCCGCAACAACTACTTGGGATTTGAAGCGTTCCTGCAGGCCGCCGAACGCGACCAAGCACTGGCTGAAGAAGGCCGCGTGACGGCGGGCGATGTCGGCCGCAGCAGCGCGTTCACCGCCTCCCGCATGGGCCACAGCACCCGGCGGATCTGCAGCAGGTCGCGCTTGATGTTGT
>CAZLBS010000031.1:0-1032 GCA_964557505.1 uncultured Nitrospiraceae bacterium
GGTCTTCGGCGTAGACGTATTCCCAATCCTTGCGCGCCCGCTTGTGTTGATTGAGCGCCTCATAGGCCAGTCCACGTTCGTAGCGGATGGCTGTGAGCAGGGCTTCAGGGCGGTTCGCCGTCCGGCGCTTGGCGGCGGTGAAGGTCGAACGTGCCGCACTGGGCATCCCGAGCGTCATCAAGGCACGGCCCTTGTAGTAAAGCAGGGCTGCGTGAATCTCCGATTCATTTTCGGTGTCCGCCGTCATGTCGACGACGCGTTTGGCCACGTTTTTGCAGCCGCCTTGCGCGGTCATGACGAGTTCGATGTACGACAGCTTGACGACCGGATCATCCGGTTCGAGCTTGTGCAGGCGCTGGAGTTGGCGAATGGCCTCGACGGGCTCTCCGCGGTGTTGGTGCAGTTCCGCCAAGGCCAGCAGGACGCCGCGGATGTCTGGTGCGGCATCGGCTCGAATGGTATCGCTGATCGACAAGGTGAGCATCGGCTGCATGCCGTACTTTCGGAAATGCTTGCCGAGGTCTTTACTGTTTGCGGCGGCCTTGGTCAGAAGGTCGAGTGCAGCGGGATAGTCTTCCAGGTCGATGGCGCAGAATCCGCCGAAGCAGGCCGCATCAGCGAGGTGGCTGGAGGTCTTGAGCATTTCGAGGGCCTCTTGCTTGCGGCCTTCGTAGAACGCGCGGCAGCCATCAACGAGCGCGGCCTCGGCCTTCGGGGTGACGAGCCGCTCGAAGAAGCCGAGATCGAGGGCGTTCGCCGCTTGCTGTTCCGTGGCCCGCTTCGAGGCACTCGTGCGGCTTTTGCGCCCGCGTCCGGTTCGTTTCTTGTCGAGCTTCTCGGTATAGAACAGTCCGGTACCCGGCAGGCCGACGGTGCCGCGCGCGCCGCTCGTGCCCATCGTCACCTTGGCGCCGCGCGGTCCGAAGGAGAACGAGCCGCCGGTCTTGCTGAGGTTGAGGGTGACGCCGGGCGCGAGCCGGACCCGTTGGAAAAAGCGCAGGGGCATGCCGCATTCCTTATGCTGTGCAGGGG
>CAZLBS010000031.1:1042-2744 GCA_964557505.1 uncultured Nitrospiraceae bacterium
AGGGGTCTGCTAGCAAAGCTATAGCACAGGATGCCCAGCCGTGCCAAGCCGCGCCCTCGCGAATGAATGCATGCCGCCCGCATGTTTGCCCGAGCATGGAGCCTGGATCCCTTGAGCATGCCCCGCGGTTGCAGGAAGCGCTCGCCGCCGCGTGGCGCGCGTACCGTCAACAGCCTGTTTGGCTGTCGGCAGTGGTCGCCGTGCACCTCGCGATCACGCTGGCGCTGCTCTTGGCGGCCTATGTCAACATCGTTTTTCTGCTGCTAGTCTTTGCGCCGTGGATGGGCGGCTTGCTCGCTTTCCTCCTCCGGGCGCTCGGCGGGGAAGCGCCCCGGCTCGCGGACCTCACGGCTGGCTTCAAGCGTTGGGAGTTGTGCCTCGGGGCCTTGGGCATGCTGGCGTTTCACATGGTGTTGCTGTGCGTTCCGCTATACGCGGCTGCGTACGTGAGCACGTTTGGATTTGATGCCGCTACCCGCATGACCCTCTTGGCGGCGGGAGGCAGTGCCTCGGCCGTGCTCGTTGTTGCAGGCTTGCTCCGGTGGATCTTCGTGCTGCCGCTCGCCGCCGACACGCCGAAGCGGGTGGCCATGAGCGTCGTATTCGAGCACAGCGCCCGCATGACCCTTGGCTTGCGCGTGCGGCTCGGCGCACAGTTGTTCGCCTTGCCGCTCCTCGCCATCTCAGGGGCGTTGGTGGCAGGCGCTGGACTTCTCGTGACGCTGCCGCTCGCGCTGCTGGCCTTTGCAAGCTTGTACCGCGCCTACGCCGAGCGCACGCACGCACTCATTCCACCCGATGCGCCGGACGATTGGAACGCCGAGTATCCGCCCGTGGAGTTGGACGGCCGTTAAGTTCGCCTCGCAGACTTAGGCGCGGTATCATTTCGCGCCAGATTCTTTCCGGGACGCTACGCATGGACACCATAACCGCTACCTACACCCTTTTCTGCGAGGCATCCGAAGCCGAGGCCCTCGCAAAGAACATCGCGTATGAACAGACCGTCGAAGTACCGGAGGCGCTCATCGCCGACGAATGGATTTGCGAACACATCGTCGGGAAGGTCGTTGACGTTACACTTGATGCGTCCGAAGCAGGGGCGCACCGGGCCGTCATTGCTTACAATGCGGCCTTGTCGAACCGGCAATTGCCGCAGCTGTTGAATCTCCTCTTCGGCAATATCTCGATTTTGGGCAACATCCGGCTGGTGGACGTGCAGTTGCCGGACAGCGTTGCCGCACAATTCGCGGGCCCGCGCTTTGGTGAAGAAGGCGTCCGGGAGATGCTGGGCGTGTATGGGCGTCCGCTGTTGATGACTGCCATCAAACCGCGCGGACTTGGCAACGAAGGGCTCGCGGCCGTCGCGCATCAATTCATCCTGGGCGGCGGCGATATCGTCAAAGACGATCACAATCTTGCGGATGATTCCTTCGAGCAATTTCGCGAGCGGGTCCGGATGTGCCACGAAGCGGTGCAGCGCGCCAACGATTCCACCGGGCGTTACGGGCAATACTTCCCGAGCCTTATGGCGCCGGCGCATGAGATGGAGCGCTATGTGGCGTTCTGCCTCGGCATCGGCATTCGCGGGGCGCTGATCAGCCCCATGCTCTGCGGCCTTGACGCCGCGCGCTACCTGAGCGAGACCTATGATGGTCTGCGCGTGCTGCCGTGCCGGCCATAGTGATCATCTCGATTGCGATCC
>CAZLBS010000031.1:2754-14402 GCA_964557505.1 uncultured Nitrospiraceae bacterium
TCATGGCGCATCCGACCTTTGGCGGCAGCTATTACGGCAACCGTACACAGGGCATTTCACCCGAGTTGCTGTGCGGCACATTCAAACGCCTGGCCGGCTGCGACATGTCGATCTTCCCGAACTACGGCGGGCGCTTTGGCCTGACGCGTGCGGAGTGCATGGGCATTCATACGGCGTTGCAAGCGCCCCTGGGCCATTTGAAGACGGCGTTTCCGGCGCCCGCGGGCGGGATGGATTTGTCGCGCCTGCCGTCCATGGCGGAGACCTATGGCGAGCGCGCCGTGTTTCTCATCGGCGGCGCCTTGCTAAGCCACGATCCCGATCTCGTCAAGGGCACGCGCGTTTTCGCGGATGCGATTCGGGCGCGCTTTGGCGAAACGCTTCGCGAGCCTCAACGCGGTCTCGCCTCCGCGTGCGAATGGCCCGGGCAAGCGGGCACGGAAGCGCGAGCCCATATTGAAGCGAGCGAAAACTATACGTGGGAAGGGCGGCCTGAGACGGCCTACAAGGGCGACGATTCGCTGCCGTTCAAGGGCGTCAAGCGCGTCGAACTTGTCGGCAAGTCTGGCGAGCAGGGCGCGTTCGAGTTGCGCTATTTCGAGCTGGCGCCCGGCGGATATACGAGCCTCGAGCGTCATCATCATACCCATACGGTCATTGGCGTGCGCGGCGAAGGGGTGGTCTTGCGCACGAATCAGACGCATACGCTCAAGGTGAACGACATCGCCTACATCGCCCCGATGGAGCCGCATCAATTGCGCAACGAATCCACGGAGCCATTCGGCTTTTACTGCATTGTCGACCGCGAGCGCGACCGGCCGCAGCCGGTGAAATAGGAGTGCCCTATGTCAGCAGTGGAAAGGGGGCGCCTGCGACTTCAGCCGCAACAGTTTCATGATGGGGCCTCTTGCGGCGCGTCAGTCCCTTTTGGCAAGGGCTCCGCTTCAATCACATAAACCATTGACGAGCCTCCGGGGAAATGGGTTGCCGTTACCCGTAACCCTTGTTCCGACATGGTCCACATGAGCGCATCTATATGCTCGCGCGTGCCGGCTGAAAACATGCCAAAGCTGACGCCATTCTGGTTGGCAAGTTCATGCATGCGCAGGCAGAAGGCCTCCAAATCGTCCATAGGTTCGGTGTCGAGTGGGCGATCTTTGGCGTTAAAATGCAGCAAGGTATTTGACGACATAGTCATAACTGGAAACGGCGCGTAGTCCTCTTGCTGGTGCAAGAACGCGGCAATACCCTTATAGTCATGCTGCCGGGGCACGCTCATGGCGAGGATGGTTTGGGCCGCAAAGATGGAGAAGAGACCCGCAAAGAGCGTGACTTTCAGAGGGCGCCACCCATCGCTGCCGAGCCCCGTACCCATGAGCAGATAAAGGGCGGGTAAACTGCCGATGGTGTAGCGAACGAAGAAGGCGTGCTCGTCTATCAGGACAGCTGCGGCATAGATGCAGGCATTCGGAATGATCCACCAAGCCAGCAGAAAGGCCAGCACCATGCGCGGGTTTAGTGCCTTTTCGCGTAAACGCCTGCTAAAGAGAAGCACGAGCACGCCAATCAACGCTGCCGCTTTAGCCCCATTTCTGGACGAGGTGTAGAGCAACGTAGCCTTTCTGCTGAAGCGTTGCATGAGGCTGGGCTCGGCCGTCTCGAGCGCCAAGTCCATCGCGTAAGCGCTCCAGACGAATTGCACGCTGTCGTGCTGCCACAAGTCTACAAGCCAAGCAGTGAAATCCATTTTCGAGGGGCTGCCCGTGAGGAAGTCATCGGGCCTGCCCGACAGCATCCAAAGGTACAGGGCCGCGCTCGATAGGCCGGTTGTCGCGAGCCAAACCAGCACGTGCCGCGGGCGTGTCCGGAGCAGGGGGAGCATGAACAGACCGATCGGGACCAGCAAGAGGCTGCCCATGAAGTGGGTCCATTGGGGCAAGAGGCATGCAACAATGAAGGGTATCAGGCGCACCACGCTTGGCCGCGCTAGATAGAGCAGGAAGAGCCACACCGCCAGCAGGCTGCACATTTCGAGCATGGCGTAGCTGCGTATACCCACGGCGTGATAAATCTGAGAATACGAGATGCTGTAGAGGGCGCAGGCGGCTAGGGCCGCCCAGTTGCCCGAAATGAACCGGCCGATTGCGAGCAGCAAGAGGAGGCCTGCGAAGCTTGATGCGACGGAGAGGAGCCGGACCGCCGCAGGGGCGGGCGTGACCCATCGAGCGAAGTAGTACTGTACGGTGTTGTAAACCGGTACGAGGAACCAGTCACCCCACTGACGTTGCGCGCTTAGCGCTTCGCTCAACGTTGGGAGACCAACGTAATTGATCGTGATGAACTCGTCGTACCAGACGCTATGTTCAGTAATGCCATACAGCCTGGTCGCAAAAAAGATGACGACCACAAAGGCAAGGGCGCCCCACTGCCAGCCCGTGAATGGCCTGAAACCTGCGTAAACGTTCTCAGGGGTTTGTGCGGTGGCGCTGTTCAAGGTTTCGCATGGCCTCTGCTTGGCAACCCTAAAGCTCTTGTGTGCGGCCACCGTGTGCAGGCGCCCCGGCCCTTTTTTATAGTATGGCAAAAACGAACAAGAGACCTCAACGAGATGCGCTGTGGAAAGTTCAAGTACTCTTTTCCTGAAGCGGGGGACGAAGCGTTATCATACCCATACGGTCATTGGCGTGCGCGGCGAAGGGGTGGTCTCGCGCACGAATCAGATGCATACGCTCAAGGTGAACGACATCGCCTACATCGCCCCGATGGAGCCGCATCAATTGCGCAACGAATCCACGGAGCCATTCGGCTTTTACTGCATCGTCGACCGCGAGCGCGACCGGCCGCAGCCGGTGAAATAGCAAGAGACTTCTCACCCAGCAGGGCGCCCACGTCTGCACCGTCTGCAAGCCGCCTCCGCCCGAAATCAACACGCTGATTATTGCAAGTCCAGCCAGCTTATACAGCGCATAGCAGCACAAGTAGGTGCGAAGCCATAGAAGCACTGCCGTCATAAGCCGTCCTTTCATGCAGTATACTTTTAAATACAAAGTATACTGCATGAAAGTCAAGAGGGTCTTTGTTGCTGCGCGTCTAGCCGGCGATTTTGACGGCGATTTTTCCGAAGTGGGTGGCGTTGGCCATGTTTTGGAAGGCCTCGCGGGCCTCTTGAAAGGGGAAGACCTGGTCGACGATGGGGCGCATTTCATGCTGGGCGATAGCGCGGTTCATGGCTTCGGCGGCGTCGCGCGGGCCGACGATGACGCCTTGGAGCCGCATGTCCTGCATAAGGACGCGGACCAAATTGAAGGGTTGTTCGGCCCCCGAGAGGATGCCGATAATCATGACGCTGCCGCCCATGCGCGTAGCCCGCACGGACTGGTCGATGGTGCCGGCTCCGCCGACTTCCACGACATAGTCGACGCCGCGCCCGCCGGTCAGTTCGCGCACGTTCTTCCACCAGCTTTCGGTTTGTTTGTAGTTGATGGTGTGGTCGGCGCCGAGATGCCGGGCCCGCTCCAGTTTTTCATCGCTGCTCGAGGTAACGATCGCCTCCGCGCCTGCGAGCTTGGCGAACTGCAGGGCGAAGATGCTGACGCCGCCCGTGCCGAGGATGAGCACGGTGTCGCCCGCCCGGAGGTTGCCATGGCGGAAGAGGGCGCTCCAGGCTGTTACGCCGGCGCAGGGCAGGCAGGCTGCTTCTTCATAGGTCAGGTGCTCCGGGAACTTCACGAGGCCCTCTTCCCTGAGCACGACATGCTCGGCGAGCATGCCGTCGAGCGGGCCCCCGAGCGTGGTCTTGCCGAGCTTGACGAGGTCCGGCTCGCCTGCGGGCCAGCCCTGCGCAAAGGTCCCGTAGACGCGGTCGCCCTCTTGAAGCGACGTGACGCCTTCCCCCACCTGCACCACTTCCCCTGCTCCGTCGCTGCAGGGAATGAGCGGCAGCGGCTGCTTCGGGTTGTACATCCCCTGGACAGTCAACAGGTCGCGGTAATTCAACGAGGCGGCGTGCACCTTGACGCGCACCAAACCCGGGCCGGGCTGCGTATCCTGGCGTTCTGCTTGCTTTAAATTTTCGAGGCCAAACGAGCCTTGGATTTCATACACCTGCATGCGAGTTCCCCCCGGTTCTGTTGATGCGAAACCGGCATAGTACTGAACAGGGCGGAATGCAGCCAAACCTGCGCTTTTAGATGGCTGATGCTAGGTTTGCGAAATGTCAGGAGCGTCCTGCGCTTCGGCTACGGCTTTGGCCAATGCTTCCGAGCTGAAGGGCTTGGTCAGGAATACATCAATGATGTCGCTGTTGGCCTCGATTTCCGGGGTGCGGCCGCGACCTGTCATGAGCACGACGGGTAGATTGGGGCGTAGCGCCATCATGGCCTTCATCAACTCGACGCCGCTCATGCCGGGCATGACCTGATCCGTCACCACCGCGTCAAAGGCCTCCGGCCGTTGGCGGAACTCTTCCAAAGCGGCCTCCGGCACGGTGTAAGTGGTGACCTCATAGCCGGAATTTTCGAGCAGCATCGCGGCGATGTCTGCAAGATCTTCGTCGTCGTCGATGACCAGAATGCGCCCGCTTCCGTTTTGCGGGGCAGGTTTGGCGGCGGGCTCCGGCCCTTCCGAAGCGGCTTCCATCGCGGGCCAAAAGACCTCGAATGTGGTGCCTTCCCCTGGCGTTGTGTTCATGCGAATGCCTCCTCCACAGGCGACCACGATACCGTGAACGATTGACAACCCAAGTCCCGTACCCTCGCCGACCTCCTTGGTCGTGAAGAAGGGGTCATAAATGCGTTGCGCGACTTCAGGCGTCATGCCGGGTCCGTTGTCGGACACGGTCAGTACGCAGTAGTCGCCGGGCTCAAGATTGATGCCGTCTGCGACAACGGCATCGAATTGGCGCGCCGGCTGCAACTCAATGCGCAACTCGCCGCCCCCCGCCGCGGCCATGGCTTGGTACGCGTTCGTACAGAGATTGATGATGACCTGATGCACCTGGGTCGCATCGGCGAGAATGGTGCAGGGGCGATTGGCAACGCATTTCTGCAGTGAAATGTTTGCAGGGAGCGCCGCCTCCATAAACCGCAAGGCCTCTTTGGTAAGCGAGGTAAGGGAGACCGCCTTCGGAATGGTTTCGCCCCGCCGGGCAAAGGTCAATATCTGCTCGACAAGGCCGGTGGCCCGGTTGCCGGCTTTGGCGATTTGCTCGACGCTCGCGCGCGCTGGGTGCGATTGCTCGAGATTGGTCATGGCGATTTCGCAGTTGCCCAACACGAGGCTGAGAATGTTGTTGAAGTCATGCGCGATGCCCCCGGCCAGGGTGCCGATGGCCTCGAGCTTTTGTGTTTGCCGAAGTTGGCGCTCGAGCCGGACGACATCGGTGACGTCGCGTTTGATGGCAATGTAGTGGGTGATTTCACCTGCCGCGTTGGCTAGTGGAGCAAGGGTCGCGTCTTCTTCAATCAGTTCACCATCTTTGCGCCGGTTGATGAAGCGGCCCTTCCACGCCTTCCCTTCCCGCAGTGTATTCCATAACTCTTCGTAATAGGAGTCGGGGTGTTTGCCGCTTCGCAAGAACCGGGGGCTTTTGCCGGCAGCTTCTTCCTGGGTATAGCCCGTGACGGTTTCAAACGCCGGATTCACATACGTGATGGTGCCGTGGGTGTCGGTAATCATGATGGCTTCGGCGGCCTGCTCGACGGCGGCAGCCAGCTGGCGGTATTTATCGTCCGTCCGGCGGGTGTCGGTGATGTCCCGGCTGAACAAGGCCAATTGCTTCACCACGCCCGCTTTGTCCATCACGGGGTAGATGGCGTGTTCGAACGCGCGCCCCCCCGAGACGTCTTCGAAACGAATGGGGCGGCGCGAACGCACGGCGATGTCAGTCTTGACGCGGCGCTGCGGCGCAATCTCGGGCTCGAACAGGTCGAATAGGTTTTTGCCGATAAGCTCGTCCGGGGATTCGCAAAAGCGGGCATCGGCAAAGGGGGTATTGCAGGCAAGGATGATGCCATCGGTGGTCATGAGCAGGGCCATCTCCGACACCGCGTCGAGGAGAGCGCGCTCGGTTTCAAGGCGTTCCAGAAGGGTGGCCTTCGCGGCTGCCTCGAGGGTGACATCGCGGCCAAGCGACTCCATGCCCGCGGGGGCTCCTTGGTCATCGTAATACGGGTAGGCGCAGTGTTCGATCCACCGCCACTCGCCTCCGTCGATAGGGCGCACCCGCACCACGGTCGTGCGCTTCTCCTCGCGCTCGACAACTGCTTTGTAGTCTTGCTCAAGCTTGGGCATGTCGTCTGGGTGAAAGCACTGTTCCATGAAGTTGGCACTGCGTCCGAGCACCTCTTGAGACGCAAGCCCAATGAGCCGTTCCCATTGCCGGTTGACGAAAACGCAGGCGCCGTTTCGGTCGATGCGGGCGATGGGCTCTGGCGAATTTTCTACAATGGCGCGGAAGCGGGCCTCGCTTTCGGCCAGCGCGCGGTACGTATCCTTCTCGTGGGTGATGTCGCGCATGACGCCGCAAGCCCTGAGGGGCAGGCCGTTTTCACCCCGCTCGATGACGCGCCCGACCGACCAGACCCAGCGGTAATCGCCTTTGCCATTGCCGACACGGTACTCATTCTCGTACGTATCGAGTTTGCCTTCAATGACCGCGAGCATCGCTGCCAGGCGGGCGGGCTGATCGTCCGGATGGATGCGTTGGGCGAAGACTTCGTAGCGTCCGCCAAACTCTTCCTCGGACATGCCGATGAGATGCAAGAAGGCGTCATTGACGGCCGCGTGGCCCGTGGTGAGGTCCCAGTCCCAGGTCGCAAGGTCGGCGCCTTCGATGGCGAGGTCGAGGTGTTCTTGCTGGCTGAGCAACTCGCTCGAGAGATTGCGCAATCGGACGAGCGCGGCTCCAAGGGCCTTGTTCTGAATGCTCAAGTCATAGCGCCACCGGGACGCTTGGAGGGCCGACCAGAACAGCCCGCCAAGGAGCAGGATGATAAAGCCCAGGTAGGCGAAGTTCTCGATGGGTTCGCGCCATGGGTCGCCAAGAGTGGCGGCACTGTTCCAGAGGCGCGGCAGGTCTTGGATGGTGTCGAGAGCTTTTGAAAGCATCAAGAACACAGCGGAGACTTCGACCATCCGCCTCCCCGGGCGCGGCGAGCCGAGTTGGCGAAGCATGAGAATGACTGCGGCGGCAACCAATCCAACGCCGAAAAAACTCAGGAATTTGTCTATAAGGATGTGCCCGTCAGTGAGGCCTGCTACGGTGGAGGCGATTTCCAATGCGAAGCCGGCGAGGAAGACGGCCGCGAGCCACGGCTTGAGGCGCGGCGGATGCTGCATGCCGGCGGCGCCGTAGATGGCTTGTTGTTCGCTTAGCGCGGCTTCGATCTCGGCCTTGATCTCTTCGAGAGTGCCGGATGTCCCGTAGGCCTGACCCATGCATGCGCGCCCCTAACCTGACCCCTTACTCAACTTCTCATAACCGCCTCGCCTTAACAGCATAGTGGGCATCTATTTAGACTTCAAGAAAAAAGATCTACGTTGAAAGGGCGTGGCATTCCGCGGCAGCCAGACGGAACGCCTCGATGGCCCGCTCGAGCCCTGCGTCATCCACATCCAAGTGGAACACGGCGCGGACTTGCGTGCTGCCCTCTGGCAGGCAGAGCACATTGTGCTGGGCAAGCGCGGCAGCGAATTGGTAGGCCGAAGGGACATCAACATAGAGCATGTTGGTTGGCGCGGGGGCCGATACGCCGATTCCGTCAATGCCGGCGAGCGCTTCGCGAAAGCCGCGGCAGCGCGCGTGATCTTCCGCCAGCCGGTCAACGTGATGGTCGAGGGCGTAGAGGCCCGCGGCCGCAAGGATACCCGCCTGCCGCATGCCTCCGCCCAATGCCTTGCGAATGTGCCGGGCCCGGTGGATGATGCGACGCTCACCGGCCAACACGGAGCCGGCGGGGCACCCGAGCCCTTTCGACAGGCAAAACGTTACGGTGTCGCATTGGGCGGCATATTCCGCGGCTGAATGACCCGCCGCCACGCAGGCATTGAACAGGCGGGCCCCGTCCATGTGGACGCGCATGTCGAATTCGTGTGCGAGCGCGGCGAGTTCCTGCACCTGCTCCAGGGTGTAGACATTGCCCCCGCCCCGGTTTGCCGTATTCTCGATGTGCAACAGCGCGGTTTTGCTGACGTGCGGATCGTCGACGCGCTTAATGGCCTTTCGGACGTCTCCGGGCGCCATAATGCCGAAGACCGAGGGCACTGAGATAGGCATGACGCCCCCGAGGCGGGCGAGGTTGGCGCCTTCGTAGTGCAGGGGATGGGCCTGCGCACTCATGATGACGGAATTGCCCGGCTGGGTCTGCGTCATGGCAGCGAGCAGATTCCCCATGGTGCCGCTTGGAACGAAGAGGGCAGCTTCCTTGCCGAGCAGCGCCGCGGCTTTGTCTTGTAAAGCGTTGACCGACGGGTCGTCGCCGAGGACATCGTCCCCCACGGCGGCCTCGGCCATGGCCGCCCGCATTGCTGGAACGGGCCGGGTGACCGTGTCGCTGCGCAGATCAACGGCATTGGACTGACTGATGCTGTGTGCGTACATGAAGCAGGCCGCCTCGTCGTGGCTTTCGCGTATTGCACGCGATACTACACAAGCGATGGCCCTGATGCTATCACGAAAAAACGCCCTGAGAAGCTGCTTCTCAGGGCGTTGCCAACTTGCTCGGCTTATAAAACGTAACGCGGTTCCGCGGCGGCGTTTCCGGGCGCTACTTGCGGCGCAGGCGGCGGGCGGCCATCAAACCGCCCATGCCAATCCCGAGCAGCGTAAGCGTCGCCGGCTCTGGAACCACATTCTGGCTGCCGTACTGCACGTTGTCGATGAGGAGGCCCGCTTCGTCATTGTGCGAGGGCAGATTCGCCGGCCATACGTCGGCGATACCAAGCGACAGTGTGTAGGTCCCGGCGGAAGTAATGTCGTAGGTGAACGTCTGCCAACCTGTCTCGCGGTCGAACACTGTATTCGACACGAGCGTGGCGTCGCCCGCGGTTGCAAGCGTGTCGAGCTCTTCCAGCAGCACGAAGGCGAAATTGTTGTCGATGTCGCCCTGCGGACCGTGGCCGTTGTCCAACATGTTGTAATCAAACGAGATGCTGTCGCCCGCATTCGCCGAGAACGTCTGACGGATTGCCGTGCCCTCGACTACCCAGCCATTGCCGAGATCGTAGAGGTCGAGGAAATCCAAACCGAGAAAGGCGTTCAACTCTTCAAGGTTGCCGTAGCCAGTGGTTGGCGTGACCAAACCGGCTTGAAAGTTGCCTTCAGTTGGGGCCGAACCAATATCGCCCACCACGTACGTGAATTCCGCGGGCATGGTGTCCCAGCCAGTGAAGTCGCCGGTTTCGAAGCCGCCATTCTGGATCGAGGCGCTCGCGGCGCCCGCGATGGCCAGTGCCAGTACCATGCCGAATCCCAATTGCCACCCTTTCAACATCGTCTATCTCCCTGTAATCGTCGGTTCTCTTGCTGTTTTGCCAGTGCCGTTCCGCCGCCGCAAGCGTACCGGCGTCATTCGTACTGCAAACGGCGGGCCTGTTTGGCTGGAATTTTAGTAACTAACTGACAATCATACACTTATCATTTCTTGGGGCAGTTTAAGAATGCGCCACACGAGTGCTCATCCCACACGAGTGGCGCATTATTTCTGCAAGAGTTGTCAGGTTTGACAACATATCATCTATTCCTCGACAATCCTGAGTAACTTGAGCGCTAAGGGTGCGTTTCCCTGCCTACTTAATCCATTTTGCGATGGGCGGTTCGGCGTAGTCTTCGTAGCGCTGGCTGATTTCTGCTTGTTGGGCGTCGCCGCGGTGCACGGCGACCCGATAGTTGAAGGTGAGGGTCTCGCCCTTGGGAACAACCAAGTCGCCATTGGCCTCGCCCCCGCGCATGAAATAGCTGAGGCCGAAGATATTGGCGCCCACGAGGCCATACTTTCGGGCGTGCCAGCGTGTCGGGTGGCGGGGGTTGGTAGGATGGTCGAAGATGGCAATGCCATATACGCCCTCGCCGATAGGCCCTGAGTTGTCAAGCCACTTGGCTTCTTGCCCCCACACGAGGCGCTCCGGACGGCGGGCATGAACTTCTCGTTCTTCGGAATTGGTCATCGTGCCCTGCTGGTCGGCGCGGATGGGGTAGGCGACCCGCATGGCCATGATGCCGCCTTCCTTGGTGTCGCCGAACGTGACTTCTCCGTAGCTGGCGGTGAAGGTAATGGTGGCATCGAGCAGGCGCATTTTGCTGGGGCCGTAGTAGAAGCGGTATTCGCGGCGCTCGTCGATGACCGGATTGCCGTCGTTGTCTTTCCAAATGTTTTCGGCGGTGATCCATCCATAAGCATCGCCGCTACCGAAGGTGACGTTGTCGCTGTACTGGACGCCGGAGCCGCCGCCTTCACCCCAGAAATCCGCCCCGTTGACATCGCCGAAAGCCGTCCACAACGATTTGTGATGGGGGTGGTCGCGGTCGTCTTCGTGCGGGGTCTCTTCCATCGGGTAGCCGCGGGTTACCGCCACGCCGCCTTCCGCCAACACGGGCCAGAGATACGGCTTCTTGACCACATTGCCCTCGCCGTCTTCGTTGGCGTCATTGTAGGTCGTGAAGTGCTCGTCTTCAATCAGCACCCGCAAGGCGTCTTGCCCTTCGACCGGCTCGACGCGCACTTTGGGATTGCGCGGATTGGGATTTGTGCGCACCTCAAAGACATGGGTGGCCCCGGGCATGGCCCCCTCAGGCACGAAGGTAAACTCGCCCTCGCGGACCGTGACGGGATGTTCGACGCCGGTGCTGCCGTCAACGGCATAGACGTAGCCTTCCGGGTCGCTGCCTTCATAGGGCAGGCTCACCGGCGCAAAGCGCGTGATGCGATCGTGCGCCGTGACTTCGATTTCACGCCCCTCCAGCGAATGAGCCATAATGGGGGTCGCAAGCAGCAGGGCAACCATGAGGCAACGCATGTAAAATACCTCCGTGATAGAAATTGTCTAAGGCGAGCGCCGTCACCGTTGCTGGATGCTATCAATATGGAGCCGCTCCCAGCAACGCACCCTAAACATGCCGGGCGGTAAAGGAACGCGATGATGCGCACGAAGTACACGCTGGGGCTTGCCTTGGCGGCAGCCCTCGTGCTTGCTACGGGCTGCCCGATTAATGGCCGTATACACTGCTGTCCTAAACACTTCTCCTTATCGTACGTGATGGGCTGAATTGCTCGATTTTTGGTCCCTTTTTGCCTTCCCGGAGCCGTTTTCCGTGTCCAGGCCCCCCTGTTCTTTTGGACGGGTGTTTTTGCCTGTCCGAAATCAATGGAATTGTAGGGCAAGCTGTTCGGGCTGTGGCTTCAAGGGCGGGGTGTGGTAGGGGTCGTCGAGCCAGTCGCGCAAGTCACGGTAGGTGAAGAGGTTGAGACGCAAGAGGGCGGCGAGCACGGCGAGCGACCAGGTTGCTTTGCTGAGATGATGAAGCCACTTGAGCAGGAGCAGGGCGATAAGTGCTGTCCAAATCTGGATGAGCAGGGCGTTCTGGGTGGTGCCGACGAAGCTCTTGATCTTGAGGTTCTGCTTGAGGGCCTTGAAGAACAACTCGATCTGCC
>CAZLBS010000032.1:0-14114 GCA_964557505.1 uncultured Nitrospiraceae bacterium
CGGGCGCAGTGGTGCGTCGACCTTGCGCCGAAGCGTTTGGGCGGCAAGGGCTTCAACTTCGCGGGCATCTCGATTGACGGCACGGAAGACATCCACGACATCATCCGCGCCCAGAAGGGCGCGTTCGCGAAGTCGACGGCGGGCATTGAGATGCTCGGAAAGTTTCGGCGCGATGCCGGCAAAGAGACGCCCCTCATTCACATCAATACGGTGATGATGGATGAGAATATGGATTGCTTGCCTGAGATGCCCGCGCTCGTCAAGAAATGGGGCGGCAATGTGCTCAATCTCTTGACGGAATCCCGCGCGTTCGACATGCAAAACCTGGGCTATGTCGACCCATCGACCTTCTCGCGGGAAGACCTGACCGAGAAACGCATCAAGCGGAACAAGATGGACCGGGCCATTCGCCAGACGATCGACGAGGCTCGCAAAAACGGGATTGAAGTGCGGCTTCCGCGCATGCCTTATGAAGACGTGTTGAATCATTACGATGGCGGCTACGACCTCAAAGAAATGACCTGCCGCGCGATCTGGGTGAATATGTTTATCGGTTCAAAGGGCGGCGTCTATCCCTGCTTCATCTACAAGGCGGGCAACGTGCGCGAGAATACGCTCAAGGAAATCTGGAACAACGCGGGCCTTCGCGACTTCCGGAACCGGCGCCGCGAGGGCGGCTTCGCGGTGTGCCGTGGTTGCTGCGAGGTCGAGCATAAGCAGTATCAAGACGGCATGAACATGCCGGCGGGCGCGATGCCCCCGGCTGAAGCCGAGCCGCAACCGGAGTTGGTGGCGAAATAGCTGCCGCCGTGAGAAGATGCTGATCGCGCCTGGCCTCATATCTCGAGGCCGGGCGTTTTTTTATACGGACTGCGCGAGCTGCATCAAGACCTCGGCGAGAGGGCCTGCTACATCATGGCCCGTTTTCTCTTCGAAGACGGCAAACATGGGCGAAGGGTTGCATTCCAGCAGAAAGAATCGCCCATTCCCCTGGCGTATGAAGTCCACGCCTGTAAAGGGCATGCCGCAAACTTCGGCCGCACGCGTGCAGGCAAGCCACTCCGCATCGGTCAGGGCCGTTGCGGTGACTTCTCCTTCATCGCGGCGGTAATCGATTTCACTCGATGTGATTGCCGCCGCGGCGGCAACCGTGCCGTGGCACACGAACGCGCGAACCGAGACGCCTTCGATGCGGCGCTGAAACAGCACCGGGGCGTATGCCAGCGCATCGAGCCGTTCGGGCTCGAGATCGTCAGGCGTCAGCGCATTGACGGTGGCCCCTCCAGCCAGCGGCTTGTAGACCCACTGCGAGGGGTCCATGTGAGCAAGCTGCCGCCGCAAGGCCCCGGGGTCGTTGGTCGCAAACCACTGTGGAATAGGCAGTTGCGCCGATGCCAGCAAGGCAAGTTGAAACGGCTTGCGGCGGTGTTGCGCGTTGGCCTCCAGAGGGTTGACGAGATGCGTTCCAGCGCATTGCCATGTCAGCAAGAGGGATTCGACGAACGAGCGCTTCTCTTCCAGTTGGGCGACGAGTCCCCTCGGGCGTGCCTCAAGCTCTTCTGAAAAGACGGGCCCAAGCGGATGCGTGCCCAGGCCGCGGACGTACACGGCGGCAGGCCGCTCGATTGGGATGGTTCCGCTGCATAGAGCGCTGCCATCCCATGTCAACGGCAGGTCCGCTGGAAACGCCGTCAGCTCTAGTAGCTTTGGTTCGATATCGCGCAGGCGCAGGGCTTCGGCAACCCGCGCGACTTGCACGTCATTGGCTGCCCCGGCAATGGCGATGGATGGTGTGCTCACGGTCAGCGGCCATCAGCGGGCGGGACTGGCCGGGGCGCTGGACTGCCCGGCGTGATGCGCCTTCATCGCATTGGCGACAGCTGTTACGAAGGCGTTTGGCGCATCGGCTACGTACCAGCGGACGCCAAGATCAAGCAGGCAATACTCCCAAAGTTTTGGGTCGTCCAGGACGACGGGTCTGAGTTGAGGCTTGACGCCGGCGGCCTTCATTTCCGCGATCGCTTCGCGCAGAAACGCATCCGATAAGACGGGTACTTGTTGGCCTTCGGCATTTTTCTCGGTCGCGAGATGAAATTGCAGCATGGTGACTGGGGCGAAGTTGTCGTCTCGAATGGCTTCGTAGCGTGCCCGGATTTGTTCAGGCGTTCCGCTGCACCACGTCATGACCTCGGCGCTTGGAAAGCGCTTGCGCAGTTCGCGGCAGCCCTCGATATCGCCGTGGACGTAGAGCAGTTGCCCGCCTACGCCGTGTTCTTCGATTAGCGCTTCCAGCGCGTCCATGTCGACATCTTTGATATCCAGCCAGAGCTTGCGTGCGGGCTCCTCTTTCATGCGCTCGAAGACATCCTCGAGCGTTGGAATTCGGATGCCGGCATAGGCGCGCCCGAAGCGAATGCCGGCGTCGCACCACCGGATATCCTCCCAGCGCAATTCTGTAACGGGCTTTGACCGCAGGGCGCGGGGCGCTTCGACTGTTCTTCCCAGCGTCTCGTCGTGCAGGCAGATAATGACGCCGTCGTGTGTCGTACGAATGTCGACCTCGGGGATGGCCCCTGGGATGTTCCACGAGTAGACGACGGCCTCGAGCGTATTCTCCGGAACCTCGTCCATTCCCCCGCGGTGCGACTGAAAGAAGATGGGTTCAGCGGCAGCGCATAGCATCACTGTCAACATGCCAACCATGATTCGTGTCCCCCTTTGAAGTTTGGCACTATAGTGCCGCACCCGAGTTATGGTTTGGCAAGAAGGACCTTGAACAATGGCAGAAGACATCGTCGTGGTGACAGGGCAGGAGAAGTACCGGACGGCAATGTCGTTCGACGGGCATGAGCTGATTGCTGACGAACCGGAGAGTGTGGGCGGAAAGAATCTCGGGCCGACGCCTTATGATCTGTTGTGCGGCGCGTTGGGCGCGTGCACTGGCATGACGCTGCGCATGTATGCCGACCGCAAGGCGTGGCCGATGGAAGCCGTCGAGGTGCGGCTGCGGCACGAGAAAATTCATGCCGATGACTGCGCGGACTGCGAAACCAAAGAGGGAAAAATTGACCAGATCACCCGGGAGTTGGTCATTTACGGCGAGTTGAGCGATGAGCAGAAGCAACGGCTCGTCGAGATAGCCGACCGCTGCCCGGTGCACCGAACTCTGCACAGCGAAATCAAAGTGGTAAATAGGCTAGCAGAGTAAGCATCGGGACGATCGCGCGGCCCCTCTGATGAAGAAGGCGGGCGCGAAAAAGAAGCTATCGGCTCTGGTCTACGCGATCCAGGCGTTCGGATTTGGAGGTCCTGGGCGATACTGTCTGAAGGAGGGGCTACTTCAAATAGCCCACGGATTGGAGGCGCTCGCGCAGTTGCTCCTGGCTGCCGTTCGCGCCCGCGCCCAGCGCCGAGGGATGCCGCTCGGCCCATTCCGCAAGCGCCTCGCGCCTCGCGTTTGCTTGCCCTTGGCTAGAGCGGTTCGCGCGGCGTCAGCGGGCCGTCCGCGGGCAAATCGAGATCCGGCTCGAGCCGCTCGTTCCGTGCTATCAGCTCTTCGCGCGTAATGGTTGTCTTCTCGTACGCCGCCGTACGTCCGAGGATGCAGTCGATCGTGGCGCCGGCGCTGGCACGAGTGTTGTTGATGGGCGCGCCATTTAGCACGCTGGCGTGAAAGGCCTTGATGTTGCTGACGGCGCCGGCCTCGTAAATGTTTCCCGTGCTTTGCGGCTGCATGTTGGACGCCTTCGCGTTGTACCAACAGTCGCCAAAGTAGTGTCCCTCGGCCGTGCCTTCTTCCCCGAACACGCGCACGCAGATGTCGTCAAAGCCTGTCAAGAACTGCGTCGAGCTGAAATCGAGCAGAAACCCGCTGGGGTATTCATAGGTGACGATGAAGTGGTCCCAACAGTCGCCGGCATCCGTACGCACGCGGCGTCCGCCGGCGCCTATGGCCTTGACGGCATGCTCCCCCAAGTAGAGATTGGCCGTATCGATGGTGTGGATGTTTTGCTCGACGATGATGTCGCCGGCAAGCGGGATGTGGAAAAGCCAATTGCGCAAGCTGGCCACGGTACCGCCCGGCTTGGTGCGCAGCCTTGCGCGCGAGGTGTGGTACCAGCCCTGCCCGCAGATGGGCGTGCCGATTTTGCCCTCGTGAATCGCGGCGGCCAGCGCCTGGTGTTGCGGATTCTGGCGCGTCTGGTAGTCGACCCAGCAGGTCAGGGAATCGCCGTGTTTGGCGGCGGCGTCCACGATGGCTTCACAGCCCGGTACGTCCACCGCCATGGGCTTGGCTAGAAAGACATGCTTGCCCGCCTCCAGCGCATCGATGGCTTGCTGCACGTGAAAGTACGATGGGCTGACGATGGCCACAGCGTCGATGTCGTCCCGCTGCAGCATTTCCTGGTAACCATCCAGCCCGGTGTACTGGCTGGCCTCGTCGATTTTCAGGGGGCGGGCCGCCTGGCGGGTGCAGTCGCGGAAGTAGTCATGAATCGCGGCGCATTTGCTGTTGGTCTCCCGCTCGAAGAGCATGGCGATCCAGGTACCCCGGTTGCCGCTGCCAATGAGCCCGAAGCGAAGGGCGTCATTCTTGGTGGACGTCTTGGCTGTGGCCGCATCGGCCAGCAGGATGCCCGCTGCGCCTGCCGCGGAGTGCATAAAAAGCCGCCGGTTCAGATGCGTCTGCTTCATCTTGCTTGCCTCCCCGTTATGAGTGCCACGATATAGCAGCTTCGGCGGTGCGTCAATTGCGGGCCGCTGGTCTTTCTCGTGGTATCCTTCGGCAAGTTGCATCCAATTGCTTTGCACACCGCGAGGATACGTTGCATGACACTCGTAATCATCGCCTCTGGGACGGCGCTCGCCATCTCGTTCACTTGCTCGTTGTTGGAGGCTACCCTGTTGAGTTACACGCCCAGCCAGGTGGCCGCGCTTGAAGGGAAACAACCGCGCATCTTTCGCATCTGGCGCAAATTCAAAGATGACATCGAAATGCCCATCGCGGTCATCTTGGTGACGAATACCATTTCGCATACGGTGGGCGCGACCATTGCCGGCGCGCAGGCGGAAAACGTCTTTGGCGGCCAGGGGCTCGTCATCTTCTCGCTGGTGTTTACGTTTCTGATGCTGCAGTTCACCGAGATTCTGCCGAAGTCCCTGGGGGTGCGCTACAACCGTTCGCTTGCCCTCGTCATCGCGCCGCCGCTCGAGGTGCTCGTGCGGGTGATGCGTCCGCTGCTTTGGGCGATCCATTTGATCAACAGGCCCTTCGGCGGCAGCCGGGAAGAGGACGACACGACCCTCGAACAGATATCGGGCTTAGCCGCTACGGCCCGCCTATCGCGGGTGATCGACCCGCAACATGCCCGCATGATCGAAGCGACCTCCGAAATTGAAGACATTAAGGTGCGCCACATCATGACGCCCCGTACCGATGTAATCTCGTTGCGCGCCGACCAGCCGATCGACGAGATCCTGAAGATTATCAAGGACTGTCCCTATACGCGCCTGCCGCTATACCGCGAAAGCATCGACGACATTATTGGCATCATTAATCTGCGAGACATTCTGACCGCCTTGGAACTTATGCCGGGCCGCTTCCGCATCGAGGAAATCCTTCCTGAGACGCCCGAGGAAGACGTTCGCGTCGACGCCGTGCCCGGGGCGGGCGCGCATGTGTTTGGTTCCGGCTCGATCGACCTTGCAGCTATCAAACGAGACGTGATCTTCCTGCCCGAGAACGTCAACATTCTTCAGGCGCTGCGGCAGTTTCAGACCGAGCGGCAACACATGGCCATCGTAGTCGATGAATACGGCGCGACAGCCGGCATCGTTACGCTGGAAGATGTGCTGGAGGAAGTCGTGGGTGAAATCGAGGACGAGTTCGATCCGGCCCCGCGCGACATGATGCAGCCGGAGGGAGAGGGCTACCGGGTCAAGGGCCGCCTCATGCTGTATGAGCTGGAGCAAAACATCAAGTCGCTGGAGCTGAATCTGGACGAGTCTCAGGCCGATACCGTCGGCGGTTATGTGACCGAGCGCCTCGAACGCATGCCGGTTATGGGCGACAGCGTCGAGATTAGCGGCTGGAAATGGACGGTGACGAAGGCGGACGTGAAGCAGGTGCACGAAGTGCTCCTGATGCCAGCGGCGCCGCTCGATGAGGACGAACGGGCGCGGCGAGAACGCGAAGGCTAGACAATGGCACGGCGGATCCGGTACATCATGCAGATACGCGACAGAAGCATGACAAGGATTTGCCTACAATGCCGCATCTTGCAGTTTCACGGCGGGCCTTTCTCGGCGGTGCGATGGCTCTTGGGGGCGCTGCGCTGCTGGGTCATCAAGCCGCGGCGCAAGACAAACGCAACGTCGTGCTCATTCTAACCGACGACCAGGGCACGGTGGACGCCAATTGCTATGGAGCTTCTGACTTAGCGACGCCGCATATCGACGCGCTCGCCGCGGAGGGAACGCGCTTCACGCAATTCTATGCGCCCTCGTGCGTGTGCTCGCCTTCACGCGCGGGAATTCTGACGGGGCGCTATCCGCTGCATGCGGGGGTGCCGGGCAATGTGTCGTCGCAGCCAGGCAGCCGCGGCATGGAGCCGGAGCAAGTCACGATTGCCGAGGTGATGGCCGATGCGGGCTACGCCACGGCGCACATTGGCAAGTGGCATCTAGGTTATGACGAAGATACGGCGCCGGCTGCCCAGGGCTTCGAACACAGCTTTGGCCACATGGGCGGCTGCATCGACAACTATTCGCACTTCTTCTACTGGAACGGGCCCAACCAGCACGACCTCTGGCGCAATGGCGAGCGCGTGCATGCGCCGGGTGAATTCTTCCCGCGCCTTATGGTCGAGGAAGCCGAGCGGTTCATGGATGCCCATGCCGGCATGCCCTTCTTTATGTATTTCCCGTTGAACACCCCGCACTACCCTTTGCAGGCGGACCCGGTATGGCTCAAGCATTACGAGGAGCAAGGCGCCGCGCATCCGCGGGATTTATATGCGGCCTTCATGTCGACAACGGATGCCGTCATCGGAGACCTTATGGACGCGCTGGAGCGCCGCGGCCTGCGTGAGAACACCATTGTCATCTTCATGTCGGACCATGGGCATTCGGTCGAGGAGCGCACGCATGGCGGCGGGGGCAGCGCGGGCCCCTACCGGGCGGCGAAGTTCAGCCTTTTCGAGGGCGGCATCCGCGTGCCCGCGATCATCTCAGGCCCTGGCATTCCCAAGGGTGAAGTGCGCGGTCAGGCAGCCCATGGCTGCGACTGGCTGCCCACCATCGCCAGCATGACGGGCGTGCCGCTGCCGCTCGATCACCCGATCGACGGCAAGAGCCTAGTCGGTGTCATCACGCAGGACGGCGAATCGCCGCATGAGGTATTGCACTGGTATGTGGGACGCGGTGAGAAAGCCCAATGGGCCGTGCGCGAAGGCCCTTGGAAACTCATCGGCAACCCGCGCGACCCCACTGCTGCATCGCCTTTGCGGCGTGAGGATCAGCTCTTTCTCTGCAACCTCGAACAGGACATCAGCGAGATGACCAACTTCGCGGAAGACCACCCGGAAGTCGTCGAGCGCTTGATGCAATTGCATGAGGACTGGGTCGCGGCTGTGAAATGATGCGTCCTTAGGCTAAAGCGCTCGCGCTCCCGCCCAACGGCAGCGTCTCCCTTTCCTTTGTCTGAGTCTCCTGACCCTGACGCCCAGGCGGACAACGCGCTACCTTCTGGCCTCATACCTAGGTCATGGCCTGGATTCTCCCCATCATTCGCGCTCCGCGAAGATTAGCCGGAACCTGGAAAGGTATGTCAATACTGACAAACTCTTTGTCACTTTGGGCATGAGGGTCAACCAGTTTTTCTTGCGTACAGGTATATGCAAATAGGGAAGTCCTTGCTATGATGGGGCGTGGCCGGGTGCGGCGGCCTGGTTTAGCAATGGAATGGCGCTTGCTTTGCTATGGCGGACGATCTGTTTTTATATCGCCGGCTATTTAAGGTGTGGTGCAGGGCCGGGTGTTCCGGGTGATGTTTTGGGCCAGGGTGCTCAGATAACGCGAAGGGCGAGGAGCGAGGCATGAAGATCCGAGTGGCGTTAGAACGCTTGGCCGAGATTGAGCGCGAGGCATCGCCGAACGACCCGGCACGGCTCGCGGAGATGCATACGCTGCTCTCGGAGATCGCGCTGTGGGCGACCGATGGCGGGAACGAGCCAATTGCATCGGGCGCGTTTCACGCGGCCGCACTTCTCGAAACCATTATTCTTGGCGACAGCGCCGACGCGCAGCGCGACCTCATGCGGGTGCGCCGCGTGGGCGCCGCGATTCGGGCCTTCGTGCTGGATGGGAAGGCGCCGCCTGAAGCATTGCGCGAGGTTCACAATACCAATGGCCACGCGGCCGAGCTTGAAATTGCCCTGAATCCGGAAACGGTGCGTGAATTCGCCGACCGGGCGAACGAGTACATCGGGGCCGCGGAAACCTTGCTGGTGGGCTTCGAGAATGGGCGGCACGATGCCGCGCGCCTTTCCGCCGCTGCCCGCCCGATTCACAGCCTGCGCCGCCTCGCAGCGACCTTGCGCCTCCAGCATGTAAATCTGCTATGCAGCCAAATCGTGGAGGTGTACCGCCAGGCGGAACTTGGACGCACCGTGATTGAGGGGGCTGTGATGGATGCCTTGCTCGATGGGCTTGCGGTGCTTCGGAGTCAGACCGAAGCCATTCGCGCCGCGGAGCGCCAAGCGCTGATTCTGGGCCGCGAGCACATGATGCCCGAGGTGCTTGAACGGCTTGCCCAGGCCGCGCGTGGTCAACTTGTAGACGAAGCGCCAGCGGCACGCGCCAGCAACATCATCTCCTTCGACAAGCGGCTCGAGGAACTCTTGGTCGAAGCAGGAGCCGTATCGGTCGAAGCTGTGCGCGCCGCGCTCGAGCTGCAAAGCGACGCGAGCCAGCGGCAGCTGGGCCGCATCTTGCTGGATGCAGGGGCCATTTCGGCGTCGCAGTTGAATGATGCCCTCGCCCTGCAACAAGACGATCCATCGCTCGGAAAGCTCGGCGATATTCTCGTCGACATCGGCGCCGTAAACGAAGCTGAGATTCAAGCGGCCTTGGAGCAGCAATCGCATGGCACGGGGATTCCCGCGTTGGGCGAATCGCTCGTCATGGGCGGCGCGGCAGTTCCGAAAGATGTCGTCCGGGCCATGCGCGCCCAAGGGACAGGGCAGGCGTTGCAGCACTTCGGTCTTACGCCGGAAGAGACGCATGAGGCCGGCGAGGGGCTTCCGGCCATCGGCACGCTGCGCGAATTCGCACGCGAAGCCCGCGAACATCTCGGCGCTTGCGACCTTCACCTGCTTCGCTTGGAAAGCAACCCCCGCCATACCGGCGACATTGGCAGCCTCTACCGGCGCTTCCGTGCGATCGAGCGGGTAGCGGCGCCGCTTGGCTTGGAAGCTTTCCGCGCATGCGCGCACGAGGCGGAAGGCCTGACCTTGCGCATGCGGCAGGGCGATGTGCCCGCCGAGGGCCTCCCTGTTGATTTGCTGTTCGATGCCGTCGCCGGCATGCGGAGCGAAACAGAGCGCTACGAAGCCCTTAGCGAACATGACAACGGCTTGGCAGGCGAGGATGAACTGATCGCCCACACCGAAAATCTGCGCGCGTACAACCGCGGCGAACTGGCCGCCCGTGCCTCGGCCAATGAAATGCACGCCGCGGCGGGCGTGCGCCTTGGCGACATCCTGATCGAAGAAGGGGTCGTTTCACCCGAAGATGTTGAAGCCGCGCTTGCCCAGCAGGCGGACTCATCGGAGCGTAAGCCAATCGGCGAATTGCTGCTTGCGCAGGCGCACATTTCGCGGCAGCAGCTCGACGCGGCCATTGAAGAGCAGCAGCGCAATCCGGAAGCCGGCCGCCTGGGCGACATCCTCGTCCGCATGGGCGCCATCGCGGCGCCGGACCTTGAAGCGACGCTCAAGGCGCAATCGGCGCCGGTGCGTCCGAAGTTGGGCGAACTGCTGTTGCAGGCCGGCAAGGCGGCGCCAAAAGCCATCGCTGCCGCCATTCGCGGACAGCGCCGGGCCGATGATTATCAACGGTTGGGGTTGACGCCTCGGCCATCCGAGGGCGGCGCCCCATCGCGCCATGACCTTGCGCGAGAGTTTGCCGCCCGTGCGTCTCAGCATCTGCAAGCGGCGGAAATGGCGTTGTTGACCGGCCTCACCAGCGGGCATGATCGGGCGGCCTTCGCGGAGGTGCATGATTCGATTCAGGCGATCCGGCGCATCGCGGGTCAACTGGGGATCGTGCCGCTCGAACGAGTGGCGCATGAAGCCGAGACATTTTTCCGCAAGACGGCCGATGGGTCGCTCACCCTCGAGGGCACGGTGCAAGACATCGCGTTCGATGGCATTTCGGTATTGCAGCAGGCGGTCGAGCGCATTGCCCGGGACTTGGAGACGGGACGCGTGCCAGGTCCGTCACCAGCCTTGGCGGCTATTGGAGGCCGCTTGCGCGGCGCCTCGGAAGGCAAGATTCTGCCGTTGACGCGGGTGCATCACGTGCCCGCGGAATGGGCAGGGAAACGCTTGGGCGATTTGTTGGTCGAGGCTGGCCTCGTCAAGCCCGAGCAACTCAAGGCGGCGCTCGAAGAGCAGGCCGGGACAACACCGGCCCACCAGACGATCGGCGAGATCTTGTCGGCGAAAGCGAGCATCACGCCGCGACAGCTTGAAGAGGCGCTTCGGGTTCAGCAGGAACGTGAAGGCAAGCTGCCGCTCGGGGCCATTCTCGTCGAGATGGGGGTCGTACGGCCGGAAGACGTCGAGGCGGCCCTCGAGGAACAGCGGCAGCCGAGGCGGCCGCGGCTGGGCGAAATCCTCGTTAGCCGCGGCTACACGTCGGCCAAGTCGATTGCCCAGGCCGTCCGCACGCAGGAAGCCCTCGAGGCGGCGATGCGCACAGGCGCCACGGCCGCGATTACGTCGGCAGTGCTCTTCAGCGCTGCGGGTCCAGCGTTTGCCCAGGCTGTCGGCGGAGCCGCGGGCGGCGCCACCATGATTCAAGTCTCGATCGATGCCAGTAATCCCGATGCGATGCTCGACACCGACCAGGATGGGTTGCTCGACTCGGTGGAAAAGACCATTGGAACGGACCCAGCGGCCGCCGATACGGACATGGACGGCATGGATGACGCGTACGAGTCGAAACAGGGCACGAATCCGCTGGACGCATCGGACGCCGAATTGGATCTGGATCAGGACCGGCTGACGAATGTGAACGAGTACTTGGCTGGCACGAGCATGTATAGCGCGGACACGGATAAGGACGGTTGGTACGACGGCATCGAGATTGAGCGCGGCACGAACCCGGCGGATGCGAACGACTATCCAGTCGGGCGTTCGGCGACGGACCTGAACGCCGATGGCAGTACGGACGCAGCGGACATCCAGGCTGTTATCAACGCGGCGCTTGGCGTCGAGACGGAGTTCCCGACGAACGTCAACCGGATTGGCGGGGTGGACGCATTGGACGTCCAATTGGTGATCAATCGCGCTCTCGGCCTGTAGGCAATGCGGCGCAGATATGGCCCGGCCTTGCATCCCTCACAAAATCTGGTATTGTAGGCGCCAGACGGGGCCGCTGTACCACTAGATACGGCGCGGTGCAGGGCATCAAGGGTATCCGCCGCCCGAGAGGGACGCCATGCTGCCGACGGTTCAAGACGAGCAGAAAGCGGTCGCGAAGACCTTAAGCACCCACCAGCAAACGCGAGCCGCGTTACTCGCGCGCGAACTTCTCCACGATATGGAACGTGGCGCGCTTCCCAGCCTGCAATTGCTCATGAAGGGCGCCCGGCTCGCACGCATGGCCCGGTCGGGCAGGATCGAGCGCTGGCTGGATTTTGAATTGCGGGGCTACCCGCCGGGCGATGCCACTGCCGCGGACCTGATGCGGCACACCGGCCGCTGGAAAGATGAACAACGGGGCAGCGGTTACTTCGAACCCCTTGCCGCGATCGAAAGCCGCATTCGTTCGTTGGAATCCAGCTTGGGTTATCTGCGCCTGCCCGAGTCAGGCAGCGGCAGCACGGCCGATGCGTTTCCCCAAAGCGTGCACGCGTGGGAGCATGAGCGGCGCAGCCTTGCCGCCCTCCTCGCCGACCTCGTGGCGATTCGAAGCGCTGTCTATGCGTTGCTCCACGGCTGTGTAGACTATCTTTATGAGTCTTACGAGGGCGCGCTCGAATATGAAGGGGGCCCATCGGATCAAACCCCGCAGGTACCCGGCGCCGACGAATTCAGCAGCGGCGGCGCTTACGCGTCCCATCCGTCTCATCTCACCGCGCATGAATGGGACTCGGCAGTCGAGCTTGCCGTCGAACAGCGCGAAGGCACGGCGGCCCGTCCCGACGCAAGAGCCGAGGATGTTCAGCCTATAGCAGGGAGTACGCTTGACAGCGAGCCCGATACCCGGGATGGCGATCATGCCGCCGCGGCGGGCATTGCAGATGCCATGCGCGAGCCGGACCAGGATGAGCTTGGGGCGCTCATGGAAGTCTTGTCCGTGGGGGAAGAGCATGCCAGCGCCGAGGCGCCTGATGCCGTAATGGACGAACCGGCAGAAGAAGAATCTGCGGCGGCGCTAGCTGGGACAGCCGATGAATCGGACGATGCGGAAGCCGCAGACCTCAGCGCCTTGCTGGATTCCATCAACGGAATTGAAGCCGGCACGGCCCCCACGCCGGGAGGCATCGAACCAACGCCGGCTGAAGACGTCGCCAGCGCCCAGCATCTAGCGGAGTCCATTGTCGAGGAGGCTCCCTCTGTTCACGATGCCGGGCTGGATGATTTCGACTTGACGGCGGATGAACTCGATCGGCTGCGGGATGAACTGGCTCAGTTTGATGAGCAGGCAATGCGGGACATCGAATACGCCGGGGACGAGACCGCAGCCGCGAATCCCGGCGATATGCCAGCGCCTGCCGGCACCGGACAGGACCTGTCCGTGCCAGACTCCGACACCACCCGAGAGGCTTCTCTCCAACCGCCCGGCGAGGCAGTTGAAGAAGCGGATGCAGCGGACGAAACTGCGGGAGCGGCTGAAGAAATGGCCGCGGATAGCACGCTCGCTCTGCTTGATGATGGGCCGCCTGCTCCTGCCGCGGACGACATTCCGATGCATTCTGAGCAGGGCGACAACTGGGACATGCCGCAGGCTGCTTCCGCGGCTTCGCCCGAAGAGCCTTTGGCGAGGGACATGACGGCCCTGGACGAGCCGGGCCAGGCTGAGGGCGCCGTATGGGACGAGCCGCGCCCGGCGGATGCGGCAGAACCGGCCGAAGCAGAGCCGCATTCGGACGATGCTGCACCGGACGCGCCCGCGATTGAGCCAGACGAAGCGCTCGCGCAACCCCACACGCCCGCTACCGATAGCGAGTCTTTAGAGGACAGCACGCTCACAGATGAAATGCGGGCGGAATTGGAGCAGCTCGATAGCGGGCGCGAAAGCGGGGCCGTTGACGAGGTGCTCGCCGTGCCGGGCCAGCAGGATATCGAAAGCGTGGAAAGCGCTCCGGTTGCTCCACGGGCCCCGGCGCCCGATTCTGATGAAGAACTGGCGGAAGTTCCGGGCGATATGACTGAGGCGCTTGACGTTAGCAACGCATCGGCGGCCATGCAGTTGGAGACGCCAGCCGCGCCCGCTGAGATGGCATGGGATGATCTGCCCTCTCCCACGGCTTTGACTCTGGGGGATTCCGCGCCGGCTGATGCGGTTGACGATGCACCCGGCGTTGACGAGGATGAGGCACTGCCTGCCTTGTCCGCAGAGCCAGAAGAGGCCGAAGCAGATGCCGCCGCGAATGCGGTTGCTTCCATGCTCGAGAGCGGCCACCTCAACCAGCCGGACGAGACGGCTGAAGCGGATGCGCCGGAGGCTAGCGCATCTGAGACGCTAGATGAATCCGTGGCAGAGGATGCCGAGACCGACGCGACGCCGGGAGAAGAGGCGGAGGTCGACCTCGATCTGATAGCCGACGCGGTTGGGAATGACATGTCGGATGCTCCTTATGACATTGACGAGGTGCTGGAAGC
>CAZLBS010000033.1:0-2822 GCA_964557505.1 uncultured Nitrospiraceae bacterium
CCACGGCTGAGGACGGCATCATCAACGGCATGAACAGCTTCGATACGATCGAAAACCACCCGTTCATCGGTGAACTTCAGGGTGGTACTGCGGCGACCGAAGGCGTGCTCGCAGGTTCGTTCTTCAACGAAAGCGAGGCACTTTCCTCGACGCTTGAAGAAACCAACCCGGATGGCGTGGAACTGCGCCGTTTGGCGGTCAACAGCCCGGGCAACCTGTTCGATGGCTGGGACCAAATCTTCATCATCAACAACACGACCAAAGCCACGGTCACCGGTCTTTCGCTCAGCGTGGGCGGGGCTCCGGCAGTCACCCTGCCGACGACTCCTGCAGGCACGCTGCTCACGGGCGAAATCTTCACAACGACCGTTTCGGCTGGTACGCCTGTGGGCTTCCAGACCTCGGATCCGGGCGACGGTGATGGCGATGGCGACGGTGATGGCGACGGTGATGGCGATGGCGATGGCGATGGCGACGGCGATGCAGCCGCACCAATCGGCAGCCAGCCGGGCCTCTTGGCGCTCATCATCGCGCTTGCCGCGGTTGGTGTGGCCATTGGTCTCCGCCGCATGGCGCGTGCAACGAGCTAAGCTAACCGTTACCATCGGTTAACGCGATAACCCCTTCAGGGCCGCCTGTTCACATGACAGGCGGCCCTGTTCCATTGCCGACGCCCGATTCTCTTTAGCCTTCGAACAGAAGCACCTATGTCTTCAGCTATACCCCCAATCTTCATCGGCGGTTGCGGGCGCAGCGGCACCACGCTTCTGGCCGACATGCTGGGCTCGCACGAGGCGCTCTCTCCGATATACGAAACGGACTTCGTACCCGCGATTTTGGGCATGCTTATGCGGCGGGATGGCGATGATCTGGCCCCCGATTTGGAGGGCATCCGGTCGTACATGGAAGAGTGGAGCCGGCCGCTCCCACACCGCCCGCATAGCAAGCACGAAGGGGAGCGGTACCGTCACGGACCGCACTATGTGCTGTTCAGCCGTGATGAGGCCCTAGAGGCCACAGAGACTCTCTGCCGCCGCGCCGCTGACGGCGACCCTGTCAATGCGTTTAGGGACTTTGTGCTTGGACTTTTCGCGCGCCACGCGGAACATGACGGCAAGCCGTATTGGGTGAACAAGACGCCTTCATATGTGCTGATCTTCCCCCTGCTCCGCACGCTATTTCCGGATGCCCGCTTCTTGCATTGCCTGCGGGATCCGCGCGATACAGCCAGATCCATTGCCGGGCGGCCGTGGGGGCCTGATACCATCACGGAAGCCGGGCAGTATTGGGCGCATCAAGTGGAGAAGGGCATTCGGTTTGGAAACGAACACCCTGGGCAAACAGCCGTCGTCCGCTATGAAGACTTGGTGTTGCAGCCTGGGCGCACGCTGAGCAACTTGCTGGCCTGGCTAGGCCTCGAGGCCGGCGGGCATGCCCTGGCCGGCGCGTACTTCAGCGGCGCGCAGGAACCGCATGCAGCCCGCATCGGGGCCTGGAAAAACCATCTGACGGCAGAAGAAGCCGCATTCTTCACGGAGCATTTCGCGCCGCTCATGCAGCGCTATGGCTACGAATAGCGCCTCCGCGGCGCGCTGCCCATCTTTATCGCGTGGAAAGCGCTAGTCCCTCGGGGTGAGGTACATGTCTTTCCACTCTATCCAAGCGCGGGTTTTGTGCATCTGTAGGCAGATGTGACCTGGACGAACGACTTCCAACTGGTCCGTGTAGGCGCTCGGCACGCCATTGACGGCCGTCCAAACTTCGTTGCCCCGGACGAAGATTTGCATAAGATTCCACTCGCCCTGCCGGAAGGCGAGGTCGTTGCCCCGGGCAATGCCATAGACGCTGCCGCTGGGCGCCACCTCCATGGGCACATCGCGCACCTGGATTTCGTGGCCGCGGCTCGGCTTGTCCTCGGGGTCGTGTTCGGGCCACCGAAAAAACACGCCGCCATTGGCGTCCCGGCTCATGCGGTAGTGGAAGTGCAAGTCGAAGTCTTGCGCTTCGGCCCCATTAAAGCGCAGGTAGCCATCGCCGTTTTCCGAGCGCAGCACTCCATCTGCGAAGGTCCAGCGCGCCCCCGGCCGAACCTCTTCCCAACCTTCCATGCCATCGTCAAGCATGGCAACGGGTTCGTAGTTGCTTGCGAGCGGCGTCAGCGTCATATTCCGGAAGCGCGCCGGGCCGCTCTCGCATTGAATGCCTACAGCACCGCGCCGCAACACATGGCGCGTGGCGTCATTGGCCGACAGATCGAGGTCTTGCACGACGATATCATTAATCTCGACCCGCAACATCGGCCATTCGAGCCGGATTCGGCAGATGTTCCACTCGCCCGATTCCTTTACCGCGTCCGCCATGGGCGGTACCCGGCGGAAAATCGATCCGGCCTTGTATCGCGGTGGCGGCCCGCTGCGGTTGTCCGACAGCTCAATCTCCAGGCCGGCCCGGAATATGCCGGAGCGGGGGGCATTCAGATAGATGCCCGTTTGGCACCAGCGGCCCACCATAAACTCGAATTCCAATTCAACGTTCGAGTAGTCCGCCTTGGTCAAGAGAGCGGAGGGCTCGGCGCCTTCGCCCCCGCGCTGCACGTACAATTCGCCCCGCCGCATCATGAACGAACGCTCGCTCCCATGCCAGCGCTCCCATTGAGAGAGGCCTTCGTCGAGCATCTGCACCGGCTCTGCCGCTGCCGCGGCCAACTGACCCATCACGGCGGCAGCGAGGAACAGCAGTGTCCGGAGGAACGTTGAGTGGGTAAACAACATGGTCATGGCCTAGGCTCCCTGCCTGTTTGACGGTCCTCAATATCCACAAAG